>SLPR01000213.1 GCA_007131895.1 Bacteroidales bacterium
AGTCCTCTCAGCAAATGGATCGGCTCATTGGTGACCTGCTGGAGTTTTCCAAAACCGGGCGGCAGGAGATGCGGCATACCAACCTGGATATGAATACCATTTTAGAAGAAATTATTTCCTCCATAAAAAAGGAAAACTGTCAACGCGAAATTCAATGGGAAGTGGCCAGCCTCCCTCTTGTATATGGAGATGAATCTATGCTGACCCAGGTATGGGTAAATCTTCTGGAAAATGCTGTGAAGTTTACCCGTACCCGCAATCAAGCGCTTATCGGGATACATGTTACGGTGGAAAAAAAGGAATTCGTTTTTTCTGTTTCAGACAATGGGGTCGGATTTGATATGCAATATGCACAGAAGCTATTCGGGGTATTCCAACGCCTGCATCTGCAGGAAGAATTTGAAGGAACAGGCATTGGCCTTGCCAACGTGAGCAGTATCATCACAAAACACGGGGGACGCATCTGGGCAGAGGCAGCCTTGGATCAGGGAGCAACTTTCTTTTTCTCACTGCCCAAATGTAACTCATTCATCAAATAACACTAATATGCTCACTATCCGTACTATTTTGCTTGTTGAAGACAATATCAAGGATGTAGAATTAACCCTGGAGGCCATGGCCGAGAATAATCTGGCCAACCGGGTGGTTGTAGTTAGAGATGGGGTTCAGGCGATGGAATACCTGCTATGTTTGGGGCAATACAGCAAGCGCAAGCCAGGAAATCCTGCAATTATTTTGCTGGATATTAAAATGCCTCGTATGGATGGCATCCAGGTGTTGCGCAACATCCGAAGCCACCCGAAATTTAAAAGAATCCCGGTAGTTATGCTCACCGCTTCACGCCAGGAGCAGGACCTGATCAATACTTATGACCTGGGTGTGAACGCATATGTTGTTAAACCTGTGGGGTTTCAGCAATTTATAGAGGCTGTTCGGCAAATTGGCAGTTTCTGGGCCATTTTAAATGAACTGCCCCCAAATGGAGGTGAACGATGAATAATAAAAAAATTACAAAAGCCCTTTCGATTTATGTTTTGTGTCTTGAAGATGATTTAAAAGATGCAGAACTTTTAAAGGAAATGCTCCATGATTCAGGTTACCTGGTAAGAATGGACATCGTTTCCCAGGAGGAACAATTCAGTACTTCCTTGAAAGCCAACAACTACGACATCATCCTGGCGGATTATACCCTGCCAGGTTTTGATGCTCCCGCCGCCCTCAAACAAGCCACATTGCTCAGACCGGATATTCCCTTTATCTGTATATCAGGCACTATTGGCGAGGATACGGCAGTTGAACTGCTCAAGCAGGGGGCCACGGATTATGTGCTTAAAGACAGGATTGGAAGGCTTGCTTTTGCAGTGCAACGGGCACTGGAAGAGTCGGAGACAAAAAAAGAGTGGAAAAAGGCACAGGCCGAATTGAAGGAGAAAGATGATGAAATAAAGGAAAGCGAGGTAAGATACAAATATATGTTCGACAATAATCCACAACCCATGTGGATTTACGATTTGGACACCCTGAAATTTCTGGAAGTGAATCATGCTGCCGTTGAACATTATGGATATTCCAGGGAAGAGTTTTTGTCGATGACATTAAAAGATATCAGACCTGAGGAAGATGTTGACGCATTGCTGAAGGATATAGAACTCACCCGCAAAATGTATAATTCTGCCGCAGAATGGCGACATCTGAAAAAGAATGGTGAGCTTATGTATGTGGAAGCTGTTTCATACTCGATTGTTTATGGGAAAATTGAGGCACGTCATGTCATGGTGACGGATATAACAAATCGCAAACTGGCAGAAGAAGCGCTGCAGGAGAGTGAAGAGCAGTTGAAAGCGATTTTCGAAAATTCCCTCAATCCCATCGTGATAGCAGATGACGCCGGTAATTATCTCAAGGTCAATCAGGCGGCAGCCAAAATGTTCCAATACCCCGTCGAACAATTGCTGCAAATGAATGTCGGCGATCTGCGCACCAGTACTTTGCCCGATGCTGCAGCACGTTATAAGACATATATCAGCAAAGGGGTTGATATTGGTGAATTTTATATTATTCAACCCGACGGATCTGAAACGATCACTCAGTATAATGCCGTGCGGGTTCGCGAAAACTTTAATCTGAGCATATTTTCCGATATCACCAAAAGCAAAAAAGCGGAAGAAGCCCTGCGCCTGAGCGAGAACCATAGTGCATTCCTGGCTCAAACCGCATTCGAACTGGTTGAACTTACTTCCATTCAGGAAATCTATAAATATACAGTTCAAAAGCTGTACGATTTATTTGAAGGCAATTCGATAGTTGCTCTGGTGGAATATAATTATAGCGAAAACCACTGGAAAATGCAGCAGATAACAGGTGCTGGCAAAAAAGCTGCTCAACTATCCAGGCTTCTCGGATTTGATATCAACAACATGGAAGGCGACATCTCTACGAAATATTATGAGCAGATCACCAGCGGCAAAGTAAAAGAACTTGATTTTGATTTTCCAGATCTTTTCAATAACAAACTTTCGACTGCCATCGGCAGCGCTGTCAAAAAAATGTTTTCTATCGAAAAAATGTATTGCATTGCTTATCAACAGGATGAGCAGATCATGGGCAATATCACTTTCACCACAAATAAAAAATCTCAACCCATCAATACCAAACTGATCGAAGCATTTATTCAGCAGGTCTCCAATTTCGCAAAAAAACAGAAAGCAGAAGAAGCACTGCACCAAAGCGAAGCCAGATTCAGAAACATTTTTGAGATAGCTTCTCTGGGTATTGTACAGGTTGACCCATCGGATGGCAAAATAATTTTGGTTAATACTTACTTCGCGACCATTACGGGTTATCCAATTGACGAACTTCTTAAAATGACCTTTGTTGAACTTACTCACCCCGACGACAGGGAAAAGGATTGGGAAATATTCAGCAAAGCTGCCCGGGGAGAAGTGGAGTATAGAAATGAAAAACGCTATGTGAAAAAAGATGGTACAATTGTTTGGGTACGCATTCACTTAGCATTCATCAGGGACAACAAGGGCAAGCCCATAAGAACTGTGGCGATTTCTGAGGATATTACAGAACGAAAACAGGCAGAAAGGGGTTTGCAGGAATTGGAAATTGCCCGGACAACAGCCCGGTTCAAGCAAAACTTTCTTGCCAATATGAGCCACGAAATTCGTACCCCACTTACAGGGGTGCTGGGTATGATTGATATCCTTGAACAATCAGGGCTTTCAGCAACCCAGCTGGACTACGTGAATACGTTAAAGATTTCGGGGGAAACCCTCAAGGAAATCATCAACCAGGTGCTGGATTACTCCAAAATAGAAGCAGGCAAGGTGAGCCTGAAGCCAGTTGTTTTTGATTTCAAATCATTGATTGGTGATGCCATTCTGGTATTTAAGAATACTACCAGGCAGGGCGTGAAATTGATTTCCCGGCTGGACCCGGAGATTCCTGCTTTTATCCTGGCAGATCGCAACCGCTTATCCCAGGTAATCAACAACCTTGTTTCCAATGCCTTGAAATTTACCCACCAGGGTTCAGTGCTGATTAATACCCAGCTTCTTAAAAAACCAGAGCTTACCACCGGGCTAATGATTAAGGTGGTTATTACCGATACGGGAATCGGTATTCCCGCACACCTGCAGGCCAAACTTTTCAACCCCTTTTCACAGGTTGATGACAAAGACTCACGATTCTATGAAGGCACCGGCCTGGGCTTGTCTATAAGCAAAGCGCTTGTAGGTCTGCTGGGGGGTGAAATTGGTTTTGAAAGCCATGAAAAAAGAGGAAGTTCTTTCTGGTTTACTTTTCTTGCTTTCACCGTTCCTGAGGGCAGAAAGCTACAACTGGGAAAAGAAAACAAGAGCCAGTTTAAGGAATCTCTGCGAATTCTTTATGCTGAGGATAAAGCTATCAATCAGAAAGTGGTAAGCCTGATGCTCAAGGCCCTGGGACATGAAATTACCATCGCCTCAAATGGCAATCAGGCCCTTGGAGTATATAATCCTGGGGAATTTGATCTGATTCTTATGGACATTCAGATGCCCGTAATGGATGGGGTGACGGCAACCCAACGACTCAAAGCCAAATACAAGGACCTGCCACCTGTTGTGGGCTTGAGTGCCAATGCCTTCGAGGGCGACCGGGAAAAATACATGGCCCTGGGCCTCGATGAGTACCTGACCAAACCCGTAAAACAAGAAGATTTTGAAAAAATATTACAACATTTTTTTGCCAGCGAAATGGAGGATGGTAAGGATTAATCCAACTTTGATAATCAATTTCGTAATACCATCTCTTTCCGGGCAGGTAATTCGTTTCATGTGTTTATAGTTTGATTTTTAGTGGTCACATGGTAAACTTAGCCCAAACTTGAAGTTGGGCTCCTGTACAACCTACACCATTTGGGATTTTTGTCAGACGACCATTCCGACAGACGATTTTACGATGGCACGCGATTATTTTTGGGGCCAAGCTTTTATCTTGCCTGCAAAGACGCAGAAAATCAGTAAATTACATTCAGCTGTTCACGCAGGGTAGTATTATATTTTATTACCACCCAATATTTTCTTAACTTCACCTATAATCTTAAAACCTTTACACCATGAAAAAATATTTTGTGATTTTGCTGGTTGCAGGCTTTACAATGGGCTGTGCCGGACAAGGAGAGCGCCAGACGGAAGAAGGCGATACCCGGGTGCAGCTTGAAGCCGATCTGGAAGAAGCCCTGGATAAAAACATTGAGCTCAATGAAAGAATTGCCGAAATTGAGGCTGAGCTTGAGGAATTAATGGATGTTGATTAAATCCCCCAAAACACTATGAAAAAATTATTGATTTTTACAGGAATTCTCCTGGTAACTGCTGCATTAATGGCACAGAATCCCCGCTCACAGGAACAGGGCAGAGGGCAGGAGAAAAAAGAACAGGCCCGGGAAAAGGCTGAAGAAAAAAGACAACAGGGTCAGGATCGTGGACAGCAGGCCCGTGAGCAGGCACAGGAATCCGCTGAGCATGGTCGTCAGCAAGCTGAACAGGCCCGCGATCGTGCCGGGCAGGAAGCTGATAAAGCCGAACCCCGCGGACATGCCTACGGTCGCGACAAAGGCGGAATGCATGGCCGTGACTTCGGACAAGCACGCGCCGCTGCAGCCCGCTCAAAACAAGAGAAAGAACAGGTAACCCGCGAAGTTGCTGCTGAGGTGGAAGAGGGCGTTCGCCGCACCACCACACGCGTTGAAGAAGCCCGCGAAACTATTGAAGAAAGTCGCAGAAGGGGTGAAATATCAGAGGAAGAATTTGAAAGACGCTCACGCAGAGTTGAAGAGATCGAAAATGAGATTGAACAAATTGAAGCAGAGCGCCGCAGAACCGAGAGGGTGATCCGTGAAAGGATTCCTTAGGTTTTTATATTGAATATGTATCAGTATAATCAGGTAATCTCCTTAGCCATTTCATAAGCGGAGGTAGAGCTTGTCGAATCGTATAACAGTATGATCAACAGCTGTCGTTTCGACAGGCTCAACGACCAGAAATCAGTTTTCAGTTAAGCTCATTTTTCATTCGAATAAATTTGATTTAAGTTGTTGAATGGAACCCACTTACAATTTATTCATTGTCTTTTGTGAGCGCGTAGTGCTCATGTGGGTTTCATTCGAATAAATTTGATTTAAGTAATTAGCTTCGCTGAGCTCGCTTTTCAAGCTCAGTTGGTTAAATGGAACTTGCATGACTTAGCTTATTCATCGTCTTTTGAGTGCGCAGTGCTCATGCAGGTTTCATCTGTTTATAATTTGATTAATTTGGTTCCCGCTCAAGCGGGAGAGCTCGCCAACAATAACCGATCGTACGATTTACCTTATTGCGAAATTATAACCATCCGCGTGTGTGTCAAAAGTTATTGTCATGGCTCGGTTCATCTTCATTATACTTTTTAAAAAATCCTGTTACGCTATTAAGTATAACCGTTCAAACAGCCGCATCAAAGATGGCTCCGGAAATCGGAGAGGGGAACGTCATCTTCTTTTTAGTAAATGATTTTGACGCCGTTGTTGGTAAAAACCTTTTTAGACCTCTGAGGAGAAATAAGTCGCTTGTGGGTATGCTAAATAAAAAACCACTTCCGAATCGAAAGTGGTTTTCTGTTGGTGGGCCCACCTGGGCTCGAACCAGGGACCAACTGATTATGAGTCAGCTACTCTAACCAACTGAGCTATGGGCCCTACAAAAACTTAATGTTTGGCACCTGTTTTTGAGTGTGCAAAGATAAGTAAGTTTATTTTATTATTGCAAATAAAAAATGATTTTTTGCTTAGCCTGCCACCGTTATCCCCAGCGCTATCAAAAGGGCCAGTGCTATGGCATAGGCAGCAATGCCCACAAAGGTGTACAGCATCAAAATGTCTTTTCTCACCTTCAATGCTTTGCAGGTTACGGCAACTGCCCATACACCTATCCAGGGAGTAAAAACAGCAATGAACCATTTCCCCTTGCGGTTGATTTTTTCTTCCAGCGAAGGTTTGATAAGTTTTAGTTGCCAGCGGCGAAAGCGCTCGAACTTCTCCAGCCAGCCATATCCATATTCTATGAGGGGTACGGGCATGAAATTTCCCAAAACAGCCCAGAAAACTACAGAGTAGGGGTCCAGCCCAATGACAAAACCATAGGGTATGGCCACATAAATTTCGAAAAAAGGGAAAAAGCCGGCAAACCATACAGAGAATGCCAGGGCAATATATTCAAGCATAATGAAGTTGCGTTTACTATGAGGTTTTCTGTGTGCCTGGCAGGAGGTTACTTACCCTGCATGATACACCTGCCGGTGCACCTGCACATCAAAAAATTCGAGAAACAGTTCGGGAGTGAGTTCGTGGGGCCAGAATGCACGTTCGTACCACTGGCCTAGTTCGTTTTCAAATATTTCGCGGTAGCCTGACTGCAGGAATGCGTAAACATCTTCTGGAGTTATCACCCCTTTTACCAGGTAGGTGCCGTAATCTCCTTCAAAGGAGCTTTCTGCCTCTTCTCCTGTCTGGTGAACGGCCATCTGTAACCATTCATAAAAGGATTCCTTGCGCACCAGCACAAGTGCTGTATATTCTGTATTCTTTATCATGAGCGTTAAATTGGAGCATTAACTTTTCCGGGTTGCTTACAGGCAAAGTTAATTCATTTGCAATTGCACAATGGCATAAAACCCTTATTTTTGCCCTTTTAAAATACACACAGGCTATGACCATTAAAAATATCATTTTCGATTTGGGCGGCGTATTGCTGAATATCGATTACCAATTAACCATCAATGCTTTCAAAGAGCTGGGTGTAAACGGGGTTGATAATATTTTCACACAAAGCAAACATACTCATCTTTTGGACAGGATGGATACCGGGTCAGTTTCCCTTGATGGGTTTCGTGGTGAAATAAGGGCAGTCAGTGGCCTTGAACTCAGCGATGCCGACATTGATAAGGCATGGAATGCCATGTTGCTGGATTTTCCCCCACAGAAAATACCGTTGCTGGAAAAAACCCGCAAACATTACCGCACTTTCCTGTTGAGCAATACCAACGCGATCCATTTTCCAGCCTATTCTGAAAACCTCAAAAGAGAGCATGGGTATGATAGTCTCGAGCAGCTGTTTGAGAAGCAATATCTTTCGCACGAAATCGGTATGCGCAAGCCCGATGTGGAGATCTTTGAATGGGTGCTTGCCCAAAACGGGCTGAAGGGGTCGGAAACCCTCTTCTTCGACGACACCCTGCAGCATGTGGAAGGGGCACGTAAGGCCGGAATGCATGCATACTGGATAGACCTCACCAAAGAAGACGTGCTGGATTGTTTTGAAGAAGGAAAACTGAAAGATTCGTTTTTTAAAAAGCTTCGGGATCAGTCACAGCAACCCGGTCAATGATATCATATACCTCTTGCGCAGACCAGGTGGTAACCAATTTCATGCGTATGGGTTTGAAGTTTTTTATCCCTTTGAAATAGGTGCAGTAATGGCGCCTCATTTCCAGTACTGCCGTGCGTTCTCCTTTCCATTGCACTGACATTTGCAGGTGTTTTTTGCATATTTGTGCCCGCTCGGCAAGGGTGGGGGGGGCAAGGATTTCCCCGGTACGGAAGTAATGTTTGATTTGTTCAAAAATCCAGGGGTTGCCCACGGTGGCTCTGCCAATCATCAGGCCGTCCACACCGTAGTTTTCGAGAAATGTTTGTGCCGATACCGGGTCCTTGATATCTCCGTTCCCGATAATGGGAATGTATATTCGGGGGTTGTTTTTCACTTCACCGATGAGGGTCCAGTCGGCAGTTCCTGTGTAAAACTGGCTGCGGGTGCGCCCGTGAATGGTGAGGGCGGCGATCCCTGTGTCCTGCAGTCGCTCGGCAATTTCGGGGATGTGTTTTGAGTTTTCATCCCATCCCAGGCGCGTTTTTACCGTTACGGGTGTTTTCACGGCTTTGACAATTTGCCGGGTCATCTCTTCCATTTTAGGAATATCCTGCAGCATACCGGCACCGGCACCTTTTGCAGCTACTTTGCGAACCGGGCAGCCAAAGTTGATGTCAATGAATTCGGGTCCGGCCTGCTCCACTATACGGGCAGCCTCAATCATAGCATCAATGTGTGCCCCGAAGATCTGGATGGATACGGGCCGTTCTCCCGGATAAATATCCATCTTTACCTGGCTTTTGGCCGCATCGCGGATCAACCCGTCGGCCGAGATAAACTCAGAAAACACCCAGTCGGCTCCTTTTTCACGGCACAACACCCTGAAGGGCGGGTCGGTTACATCTTCCATGGGAGCCAGGATCAGGGGAATCTGGTCAAATTCCGTGTTCCCGATTTTTACTTTTCTTGTATGAGACATTTTTTTTATGTAGATTTTTGTTATTCAACAGGAAAAAATCCATTAGGTTTGCAAACAGCTTAACAAAGGCATCGCCCGGTGGTATGTTCATGGAGAATGCCTGTTTTGATAAGCGCTGATAAACAAGATATTACATTTTTTGTTAGGTTGAATATTGTAGTATCACGTTTTGAGTTGCTGATCCTTAATTTATCCGCAAAATTAACAATAGGTATGGAAAACAGAGCATTGCTTGGAAATATTCATTCGTCGGGGCAGTTGTTGCTTACCCTGGGAATTGCCATGTTTATTTTAATGATAACTGCTTTTTTAGCTGCTTTGCTGGCCATTCCCTTTGTTGACAGGGGCGTATTTCAGCTGTTTGAATCATTGGATCCAATGGTATCTGAAGATATGAACCTGTTGCGTTATCTTCAGATCATCAGCCATATCGGGATGTTTATCATCCCTTCTTTAGTGCTGGCCTGGTTGTTTGGCGGCAAAATCCTCGCCTATCTGTTTCTTGACAATATGCCAGGGATAAAAATGTTGTTTATGTCCGTGCTGCTGGTTTTTGTGGCTGTTCCATTCATCAATTATGTCATGGAGCTGAATGCACAGATGCACTTCCCCGAAAGACTCAGCCCGGTGGAAGACTGGATGCGTCGTTATGAAGAAACTGCCGAACGGACCACCATCGCTTTTCTATCGGTTGACACCCTGTATGGATTGTTGTTCAATATTTTCATGGTAGCGGTAATACCTGCCATAGGGGAGGAGTTGATGTTCCGTGGGGTATTGCTGCGCATTTTTAACCGCTGGACCGGAAGTTATCACTGGGGGGTTCTTATCACAGCAGTAATTTTCAGTGCCATCCACATGCAGTTTTTTGGATTCTTTCCCCGCTTAATACTGGGATTGCTGTTTGGCTATCTTGTGGTATGGTCCGGAAGTTTGTGGCCTGCCATCATTGCCCATTTTATCAACAATGCAGCGGCAGTAACTTTCTTTTACCTTTTCCAGCATCAAATATCTGACGGTACATTTGAAAACCTTGGAAAGGGCAATGAGGGCATGGTGTATGCCCTCATCAGCCTTGTACTTGTTTTCTTTGTAATGTGGTGGATGCGCCGGCGCGGTAAGCCGGTAAAGCAATCCTTATGATCCCACTGCCATACCTTCCATTGATTCTTTGAGTTCTCTTGCGTGCAAGAGGAATTCTTCAACGTTCATTTCCTTTACATAGAGCAAACCGTGGCAGGCTCTGATGCGTGGGTCTTCGTTGAGGTAGAAGTAGTTTTTGCCCAGCAGCAATTGCACATCTTTGAGTTGCTGTACCCAGATTTTCTGAGCCAGTGAGCTAAACTTACCGTTGAGTTCATAGCTGGGGAAAGAAGCTTCTACCTGACTTACATAACAGTTGGTAAAAGAATCGTTCATCTCTGCCATGGCATTGAGTGATACGGGGAAGATGATGTTGGCTTCTGCCGGGTTGAAACGGTACCAAACATTGCGGTAACCCCATATTCTAAGGTGAGACAGGTCCTCTTCCTTTTTCCACAGCCTCAGGGCTTCGGCGGTAGCCTGAAGTACTTTGTAGTGGGTGTCAGGTCCGCTGCCTTCGGGGTCAAAGGTGAGGCTTAACACAGTGGGACGAACCTTTTTGAGAAGTTCCAGAACAGGCTCCACATCTCTGCCCAGTTTAGGCTGTTCTGTGAAGATGTCTCCTTTGTAAAATCCCAACCTGAGGTGTTCCACATTTTTTACCTGTACACCATAATGGGCCCACACCAGCTCTTCTTCAAACTCCCTGATCATTCCTTTGAGCTGCTGTATTCTGGGTGGATTCTTTTCTCCGTCGTAGCTCTTCTTGAGAATGACAATCACCTCGTTGAGCGTATCTCTCAGATGGTCGGCGCTTTTCACTTCATAGGTTTCCACCAGTGCCCTTACAATACGGTGGCATACACCCCTGCGGCACTCTTCGTCGTTACCCGATGCCACATTGTTAAGGTAATGGTAAACATCCTTGTCGCTTTTCAGTTTGTACCCTACATCAAAAAAGTCGGGGTAGAGAATCATCTGGATTAGCCCTTTGTCGATCAAGCGCTTGGTATCGTTAAGCAGGTCGATGACAAATTTGTTGGTAACAGCTGTAAAGCCGCTGGTCAGCACAGCAAATTTAAATTTGTTGGAGGGGGTGCTGATGTGCTTGGTGATAAAAGGGAGGATTCCCAGGGAAATATCGTCGTGGTGCGGTCCGGTATGGAGGAAAACCTGGTTTTCTTCTGCTTTGAGGCCCCTGTGAATTTTAGCTTCGATGCTATCCATCACTTCCTTAACCACCTTTTCGCTCACGTTGGGTATCATGCTGGCAATAGGGTCACTTTTCAAGTCTTCCACTACCAGGCGATGTCCGAATTTTTCCTGTTTTTTGCAAACGTCTACAATGGCTTTCTCGCTTTTTTCGTGTGTCCACTCGCCGGTAGAAAAATGACGGTTCACCATGTCGGTGAGTTTGGAGGCAGCACCTTGTGTGAGGTAGAAGCGTCCGTTGTGCAGCTTGGCAAGCACAGATGCAGGATAGAGGTTCGACATTTCATTTTCCAGGGATTGCTTCACCATTTCAGCCTTGGCTTCGCCGGCAGCAATGATAATGGCTACTGCATCAGGGTTGTAGGTAATGGTTTCCAGTCCGATGGTGATTACCAGTTTGTTTTTACTGATTTCGATGCCCCCCAGGTCGGAAGCGGCCACTGCCTGGGTTTCAAAATTGGTGGCAGTAAGCCTTGTGGTGCTAAACTCATCCGAGCCCCTTACGTTGAAGGCGATGTGCCCGTCGGGGCCAATACCTCCAAGGAAAAATCCCAGGCCTCCCTTGTCGCGGATCTGCTGCTCATAGTCACTGCACCAGTCATCAATGAGGAAAATGGATTTTTGCTGTGCCTCTTCCAGGGGTGAGCGCGATTCGCGGTAGCGCAAAGAAAGGTCTATTTTGCCATCGGGGAAAATCTCACTGAAGTGCCGGTCTTCAGCCAGGGGAATGTTATCACTGTTAATAAGCAGGGCCCTTGACTTGTCAAAACCAAAGTCTCTGATATAAAAGTTGTTTACATAATCGAAAAAGCTATTGTGTTGCTTGCTGCTTATGGGGTAGAATTCATCAATCTGAACGAATTGAAGTCCACGCAAATCAGGTTTCCGGGAAAGATTGAGCCCGAACTTTTCGCGCATTTCGGCCCCTTTCTTATTGTCCCAGTTGTTGAGCATGTATTCTGTCCACCTGAGGAAGAACTCCGGCGTCTTGCCTGTGGGCAGACTGATTACACCCTCAGGATTTTCTGATACCCATTCAAGAAAGCGAAGCGATGTTATCAATCCCAGTTTCGGGAAGTTATCTACAACGATGTAGGGGATTGTAGTGCTGGTATGGGAAATACCCGACCTCTCAATAAAGGTTTTTTCGACGTTTGTATAATCAATATCTGCCCGGTCGATTCTGGAAATTTTTCTTATCATATCAGTCTTTTTTATTGAGTGAGTTTATTTATAAATTCAAGATAAGCGTTAAGATTCTAATCAAAGGC
>SLPR01000084.1 GCA_007131895.1 Bacteroidales bacterium
AAAAAAGCAATGTCATCAACCTCCAAAAAGGATATCCCCCTGGAAGAGTTGACTGTAAACCGCTTTCTATAGGATTTTTCGGTGAGCCTGCTTTCAATCAGATGCTGGATGTTTGCAAGGAGATCATGGTCGGCAGAAGCGGATTTTCTCAATACCAAAAACTTGTTCCAGGCTTTTTGGAAACGCTCTTTTGAAAAGGGCTTTAGAAGATATTCTATTCCATTGCTTTCGAAAGCATCCATCCAGAATTGATCGTAGGCTGTGGTGAAAATAATGGGACAATTGACTGAAACCTGGTTGTATATTTCAAATGCATTCCCGTCCAGCAATTCAATATCTGAAAAAATCAAATCCACAGTTGTATTTTCAAGAAAACCAATGGATTCTTCCACAGTATCCATTTCAGCTACCACTTCAACGGGCGCTTCCAATTGGTCAAGAAATCTTTTCAGTTTTTTCCTTGCCGGTATTTCGTCTTCTATTATCAATACTTTTATCATAGCTCCTGTGTTGAAATGATGGGTACCGCTACGGAAAACATTTCATCAGATTTGAGAATTTCAATCTGCTGCCGGGTCAGCAGGGCGTATTGTTCTTTCAGATTGTTAAGAGCTCTTCCTGATGTGGATTTTGCGTGGCGTTTGGCAATGATGTTATTGGATACGGTTAGGTTCTGGTTGAAACCCACTTTTATATGAACAGGATTTTTCTCTGTCCCCAGGTTATGCTGCACTGCATTTTCCAAAAGCAATTGCAAAGTAAGGGGAACGATGTTTCCTTCCGGGTTTATGCTTTCTATATCCAGCAAATAGGCATTTCCATATTTGTGTTTTATCAGGTTGAAGTAGCTCACGACAAAAGCCACCTCTTCACTAAGGGGTATGAGTTTTTTGTCAGAAACCTGCAAGACATACCGGTAAATTTCTGCAAATTCATTCAGAAAACCGGATGCTTTGTTTTTGTCTTCCTCAATCAATTGATCAAGAATGTTCAGGTTATTGAACAGAAAATGGGGGTTGAGCTGCGTTTTGAGTTGATTGATTTTACTTTCGGAAAGCAGCTGATTATACATTGCCAGTTGCTCCTGGTGACTTTTATGCTTTTTGTAATAGCGGTATGCCAGGAAAAAACTGCCGTAGATAAATCCATCCATTAAGTCAGAAAACGTGGATAGCATCAGTGTTTCGCTGTTGAAATTCCTTTCGAAAGTGTCAAATATCAGTGCGAGAATCAATCCTGTTATTTTCATTACCAGCAGATACACTACCAGGGAAGTGCTGAAAATCTTCAACACCTCCCGGGTACTGAATGTGGCTGAATGCTGCCAGTGGCGGATAAAAAAATCAATGACAAAAAACAGGATGCAGGCAGCAATAAGCGTGGCAACAGCAGCTTCCGGGGTGAAGATATACCAGTTTAACTCTCCCCTGACCCAGATACGAACCTGAACCGATTGCGCATAGGCAAATAAAAGCACGAACAATAAAAAGAACCTGTTTTGTTTTATTTTTATAAAAATGTTTTTCATTGTTCGTCCAGTGAATCTGTAATTCAAAAAAGCCCTGTAAAAATACAGGACTTTTTTTGAAATCGGTTAATACTACTTTGACACATTTAGTAATTCATTTTAAAATGTAACCCCTACAGGGTATAGAGAAACATTGCGGATATCTGAAACTACAATAATTTATCAGGCAAAAGATGGGTATTCCTGTACCGCGTAGCGGTTTAATTATTGTAGAAAGAAAGTCGCTTCCTGTTCCTTTTACCGCGTAGCGGTTACACTATAAAATCATAATGTGTCAAAGTAGAATTAATTACTATCCATTTCAGGAAACGACGCAAGGGTATTCCCTTTTTCATCACAGAAGTCTAATCTGGCATTGTTTTCTTTGTCCACATAAAACATTGCCCGCGGCACACCCTGGTCATCGAATAAAAACAGTCCGTTTTTCTGACTCCTGGATTTTCCGAGCATTACGCGTGGCACTCCCCCCAGCAATCCTTGCTGCTTGTATTCATTATATTTTGCTTGCATGGCTTCCGGATCTGTTTCACGAAGTTCTTCCAGCTCTTTCATTATTTCCATTGTCCTGAGCTGCGATTCTTTGGCGGGTCGGTCATTGAACGCTAAAGTGCTGCTGACAATTCTTTGATCCCCCTGCTGATAATCCTGTGTAAGCAGCTGCATCACCTGATCGCCATCGTATTGATCATAGGTTAATGACAAACCCGAACTGTGTCCGTTCTCCGTCTTTTGTCCATCATAAATAAAGCCACCACATTCAATGCCGTCTTCATTGAAAAACAGCATCCCTGAGCGTTTCTTGCGGGTTTCATTGGTAGGTCTGTCGTTTATACTTTCCGTTCCTGTTGGGAAACGCTCCACATTGGTAATAATCATTTTTACGGTTCCGTCTTTTTCTACGATATTGATTCTTTCCACATCAATTTCGCTGAATTTTTGATTTCCGCTTTTTTCTTTGAAGGCAGAAGTTGTTATGAAGATCATTCCGATGGCAGTTGCCAATGCAAACGCTCTTAAAAATACCAGTTCTCTGTTCATTGTTTATTTTTTTATTGTTAAACCTAAGAATAGAGCAAAACTATTGCAGGCGCGGTTTATATACAATAAGAAAACAATGAACGCAGGAATAAAACCAATGAGTCGGGGAGTTTTGCGATTGATTCAGGACAAGGGCAACACAGAAGCGGGTATGGTGTCAAAAATCGGGGTTGGCAATAAACTTATCTGCTTATCATTGGCATAGCTGATTAACAGCTTTTCTAAGGTTGCGGGATTGGCTAAAGCATGCCGGCAACCGTAGTTTTTTCTGTCATTCGTTAATTCTTATCCAATAAGAACCTCCATGTTTTTCAACTCCTTTCAGATTGTCATGTTTCCATATTGGTGATAATAAATCAGATAATTCTTTGTCCTCAAATATGAAATAATTCGGTAAAATCGTTTCGTATTTTTTCGGGTTTGCCAATAAATACATCGCTAATCCATATTGCTCTGAATAGAATCTATCACACATAAACTGCGGATAATCATAAGGCAAATAAATGTCATGAATATGAACAATTACACCCTTTTTCAATCTTGGTAAAATCTCAAGATAGAAAACCATTGAATCCGAATTTGGCAGGATCCTATGTGAATTATCAACAAATAGTATATCGTTTTCATTTAGCTCGTCCAATATATTAAAATCAATATTCTCAAATGGTTCTCTGATTACTTT
>SLPR01000255.1 GCA_007131895.1 Bacteroidales bacterium
CACCAGGTTGCCAATTACGGCTACTTTTCTTTTGTGCAAAATATCCAGATTGTTGAGAAAACGACCCTCAACCATCTTTACCGGGTCTATCATATTCCATTCGGGATAGTCGCCATTAACGGTGAAGGCTCCGGTTTTCAATCCTCTCACCACATTGTCAGTAGCATTGCTTCCTCCTCTGGCCTGCATGCGCGGAGCGATGAGGTCTATTTCGGGTATCCCGTTTCTGAGGGCTTCAATATCTGCATTGCGGAAATTGTACCTGCGTCCGCGGGGGAAACCGGCATGAGGCTCGGAAGTGGGTGAAGGCATAAGAAATATGCTGTTGGTGGCAAAGTCCTTCATGCCATCAAATACTGCATTCTGTAAACCTCTGCCCGAACCCAGCATGATGATGAGCATGAAAATGCCCCAGAAAACGCCAAAAGCTGTGAGGAAGGTGCGCATCTTGTTTTTCTTCAGCGCTGCGAATATTTCCTGCCATTTATCTAAGTCAAACATTTCGGTTGGTATTAATTTGTTAATTGCGGTTTTCTTTTCCCCGAAGGGCTATTCATCCCTCAATGCCTCAATGGGTTTGATGCTGGCAGCCCTGCGCGCAGGTACAAAACCTGCGAAAGCCCCGGCAATAATAAGAATGAGTGTAGCACTCACTGCCAAACCAAAATCAGCCGAAGGGTTAGCGAAAAACGGTGCATCAATCCCTGAAAGCATCTCCAGCAGGCTTACTCCCAGCACAAGGCCGATATATCCTGCAAAAGTGGTTATCAGTACCGACTCAAACAGCACAAGGGAAATTACTGAGGCAGGTGTTGCTCCCAGAGCCTTACGTACCCCTATTTCACGTGTGCGCTCTTTCACCACTATCAGCATAATATTACTAACTCCCACTATCCCGGCAATGATGGTTCCAATGCCAATGATCCAGATAAACAAACGAATTCCTTTAAAAATGCTTTGCATCTGCATGTAATTTTCAAAACTGTTCCAGGTACCAAGAGCACGTCTGTCGTCCTGATCGAAATTGTGTACCGCTGCCAGCCTGCTTCTTATGTCCTTTTCTGCCTGCCGGGCCTCTTCCATGGTATTGGCTTTTATGGTCATGGATATTTCATGCAGCCGGTTGCCGCCGCTAAAAACGGTTTGAGCAGTAGAAATAGGAACATAAATCAAGCGCATGTTGCTTTCACGCTGACTGTCATCTTCAAAAAACCCTACCACTTTGAAAGGGATTCCATTTACATTGATGTACTTGCCCAGAGCATTGTCTGCATCTTCTTTAAAAAGAACGTCGCGAACAAGGGTGCTGATAACGGTTACTTTACGCCTCTCCCGGATATCGATGTGGTTGATGTATCTTCCTCCTTTTATTCTCAATGCTTCTATGTGTTCGTAATCAGGGTGTACATTGCGAATGCCAAATGAGTGCACCTCATTGTTGTAACTCACCTGGTTTCCCCACCAGATATTGAATCTTCCGGAAATATATTCAGTCTGACTAACGTTGTTTTTGAGGTTATCGTAGTCATTGTTGGTAAACCTGATCAGTCTCCCGGGATTCATCCCGTTATGGGCAACGCTGGTTCTTCCGGTCCAGATCCAGAGAGAGTTTTTGGCAGCCCCCCTGAACTGGTTCTCAAAGCCGTTTTCCAAACCTTTTCCTGAGCCCAGCAAAATTATCAGCATGAAGATACCCCATGCTACACTGAAGCCTGTCAGGAAGGTTCTCAGCTTATTTTTCTTTATGGTGGCAATTATCTCCTGCCATTTATCAAGGTCAAACATTTTTGTGGTATTTGGGTAAATCAATGGTGCCGGATGGTTTTTCCGGTAATGATGGCTAAATAGCCTTGGCAAATTGTTCCAGAGCTTCAGGCACGTAATCTGCCTCTATGAGTCCATCTCTGAGCTTGATTACTCTTTTAGTCATACGCGAAATATCATCCTCATGGGTAACAATCAATACGGTAATCCCTTCCTCATTGATGCTTTTCAGGATTTCCATTACTTCGTAAGAGGTTGTTGAGTCAAGCGCTCCGGTTGGCTCGTCGGCCAGAATTACTTTTGGCCTTGCTATGAGCGAGCGTGCGATAGCTACTCTTTGTTTCTGCCCTCCCGACAATTCGTTGGGCATATGCTCTGCCCAATCCAGCAATCCTACTTTTTCCAGGTATTCCAGTGCTGTCTTGTTTCGCTTTTTCCTGTTTATTCCTTTGTAGTAAAGAGGAAGAGCCACATTTTCCATGGCATTTTTGAAGGATATAAGGTTGAAGGACTGAAATACAAATCCGATGTACTCATTGCGAAGAAGGGCAGCTTTGGTTTCAGTGAGCCTTTTCATGGGCTGTTTGTCCAGCAGGTAATCCCCCTGATCATAATTATCTAAAATCCCCAGAATATTGAGCAATGTTGATTTTCCTGAGCCTGAGCTTCCCATGATGGAAACCATTTCGCCGGATTCGATGAATAAATCAATTCCCTTTAAAACATGGAGGGAGTTGTTGCCCATCTGGTATGACTTGTGGATATTTCTTAATTGTATCATAGTGATTTGTGTTGATTTTTGTTTGTTAAAACCAATTCCAGACCAAAGTTTGTAGTGCGCAGATAAACAGGTTGTTATGGTTTATGATTTGCGATGGATGAATGATTTTTGTTCAGTGGCGCACAAAGATGTTCGTTATCGAACAGGGATGATTTCTTTCAAAGTACTTAGATGTGACGTCGGGATCAATAAAATTGTTACACCTCTCCGGGATTACAAAACAGAATTTATGTCCTGAAAAAATGCGAATTGAGCAGATTGCAGCAGGGCGTAGGTCATAAATATAAGGTTTCGGTATTTGTGATAACCGATAGGTTTTCATTGTCAGGCTGATAAAACAAGCAGACAGATAAAGCAAAAAAAAGTATTTTTGCCGCTTATTCTGAAAGTTAAAACGTTTTAATAAACAGTCCTAAATTTTATCAATTTTGTAATTCCTAATCAAATCTTAAAAGATGGAACAATTTACTGAACCCATGGCGAACATGCATATCCTGAACCAGTTTTGGCTTACCTTTCTGCTGGTAATTTCCATGGTGCTTGTTTCGCGTACTTTTGTTGCAGGAACCCGCTACTCTCCTATACTTATAATCGTAGTATTCGGTTTGATTATGGGATATGTATTGGTAAGCACCGGAATGGGAACTCCTGGTCTCGCGGAATTTCCTATAGTCGATTTTACCAGTAAAGTAACCATTAC
>SLPR01000057.1 GCA_007131895.1 Bacteroidales bacterium
CGGCTTAACATATTTTAACTTGTTAAAACCACGAATTAGACTACGACTATTCTAAATTTGCAGCTAAATTTTAAACTTTAAAACATATTATGGATATCAGGGAATTGAATGAAAAAATACAACAGGAAAGCACCTTTGTAGATGTTCTGTCCATGGAAATGAAAAAGGTCATTGTGGGTCAGAAAGATATGGTGGACAAACTTCTGATCGGGCTGTTAGCCAATGGTCATATATTGCTTGAGGGTGTGCCCGGTTTGGCAAAAACGCTGGCTATTAAATCCCTGGCTAACAGTATCAAAGCCCGGTATAGCCGTATACAGTTTACACCTGATCTATTACCTGCCGACCTTATCGGCACCATGATTTATTCGCAAAGGTCAGAGGAGTTTGTGGTGAAAAAAGGGCCGGTATTTGCCAATTTTATCCTTGCAGATGAAATTAACCGCGCGCCTGCAAAAGTACAAAGTGCACTACTGGAGGCTATGCAGGAAAGACAGGTAACCATTGGTGACCAAACATTTGCCCTGGAGGAACCCTTCCTGGTGCTGGCAACTGAAAACCCCATTGAACAAGAGGGTACCTATCCCCTGCCTGAAGCCCAGGTCGACCGTTTTATGCTGAAAGTTGTTATCAGTTATCCCAACAAAGAAGAGGAAAAACTTATCCTCCGGCAAAACGTCATGGGTGAATTTCCCAAAACGACTCCAGTGCTGGGAACACAAGATATATTAAAAGCCAGAGAGGTAGTCAGAGAAGTTTACCTGGATGAAAAAATAGAAAACTATATTACAGATATCGTCTTTTCCACACGATTCCCGGCTGAGCACAAACTTTCAAAACTGGAACCACTCATCAGTTATGGGGGCTCTCCACGCGCCAGTATCAATATTGCCCTGGCAGCCAAAGCCTATGCATTTATCAGGCGCAGAGGATATGTTATACCTGAAGATATCAGGGCTGTTTGCCCCGATGTATTGAGGCACAGGATAGGTCTTACCTATGAAGCAGAAGCTGAAAACGTTACTTCTGAAGACATCATCACAGAAATACTCAATACAATTGAAGTACCTTAAGGGTATCTTTCAGGGTGCTGTATAGCGTATTGTAACGATCAGGCTAAATTTCTTTTCCGATAATCATTTTCTATGGAAACCAAAGAGCTCATCAAGAAAGTTCGCAAAATTGAAATAAAAACCAAGGGTATTTCCAACCAGGTTTTTGCCGGGAGCTATCAAAGTGCTTTTAAAGGCAAAGGAATGGCATTTACTGAGGTAAGGGAGTACCAGTTTGGCGATGACATCCGTTCGATTGACTGGAATGTTACCGCACGATTTAACCATCCCTATGTCAAGATTTTTGAGGAAGAAAGAGAGCTTACGGTAATGCTGCTTATTGATGTAAGTGGCTCCAATGCATTTGGTTCACGGCTCAGGCTCAAAAAAGAGATGATAACTGAAATTTCAGCAGTTCTTGCCTTTTCGGCCATACAAAACAATGATAAGGTAGGTGTGATTTTTTTCAGCAGTACCATTGAAAAATTCATACCCCCAAAGAAAGGTACAAGTCATATTCTGAGAATTATCAGGGAGTTGATTGACTTCAAACCCCGGGAACAAGGCACTGATATCAGCGAAGCACTCAAATACATGCGTAATGTGATAAAAAAGAAGTCTATAGCATTTTTGATTTCTGACTTTCAGGATAAGGGATTTGAAGATGCCCTCTCCATAGTCAGTAAGAAACATGATCTTGTGGGCATCCGGGTATTTGATGAACTTGAAAGACAGATGCCGGCGGCAGGTATTATGAGACTCAAAGACGCAGAGACTGGCAGCCTGGTTTGGGCAGATACCTCCAGTAGCAGCTTCAGACAGGAGCTTGCCCGATGGAATGCTAATCATGAACGATACCTTCTCAATATTTTCCGCAAGGCATCAGTGGATTTTACCAGCATTGCAACACATCAGGATTATGTGCCTCCTTTGATAGGCCTTTTTAAAAGACGAATATAACAGATAATATTTATCAGCAACCCAGAGTTTTCATTCCAGACATCAACAGCTAATTATGCAAAGGGATAAAATTTTATTAATTGGTTTATCGTTTTTCCTTTTTTTTATGCACTCCGGGCTATACGGGCAGCAGGTTAACTCCTCCCTGGATCCACAGAAAATACTAATGGGAGAGCATGTTACCCTTACTTTTGATGTGGAAATACCTGCTAAAAGTATTTTGCAGATGCCCGTGTTCAATGAAGTAATCAATGAAAAAATTGAAATCCTCAACTATGGTACAACTGACACTTTAAGGTCAGAAAACCAGGGTTTTGTGAGGTTGCAAAGAACGCTTCGCGTGACTTCGTGGGAAGAAGGGTATCATGCCATTGCCCCTGTAGAGTTTGTTTTGTTAATAAATGGTGATACACTGGTTATCGAATCAGAACCCATGCTTCTTGAGGTTGACACCTTTTCTATAGAGGAGCATACTGACCTCAAAGATATCAAGGACATCCTTTCTGCTCCCGTTACACTGGCAGAATTAAAGTATTATATCCTGGGAGTAATCTTACTCGTGATTCTGGTATGGCTGGCCCTAAGGTACTGGAAAAAGAGAAAAAAACAACCCGTGCCCCAATCAATATGGGAGAAGCCGGATATACCGGCTCACATTGCTGCCATAAGCAGTCTGGAGAAACTCAGGGCCCAAAAACTCTGGCAGCAAGGAAAAGTAAAAGAATACCATATACAATTGACCGATATTATCCGTCGTTATCTGGAAAAACGATTTAAGGTGGGTGCCATGGAGATGACAACAGCAGAAATTATGCTGGCCATGAAAAACAAACCAGAAATGAAAAAAAGCGGAGAGGGTCTTCAGGAAATGCTTACCCTTGCTGATTTGGTGAAATTTGCCAAACACCAACCCGGTACTACCGATAATGAAATATCAATGGATATGGCTTTTGAGTTTGTCAATGATACCCGGCAAACCCACATCGAAAATGCTGATTCAGATATAAACAAAAAAGAAGTGTAAAGTCTTTACCGGCAACAATTTTAGGATAATTAATCATTAACAAACCTTACGGGATGTTTTCGGAAATAACATTTGAATATCAACCCTTTCTCTATTTTTTACTTGCAGTCCCATTGCTTGCAGGATTCTATCTTATGCGCAACCGCTATATGCATGCAGAGATGCAATATTCGCATTCAGCGTTCCTGCAAAGCGTAAGAAAAAGTTCCAGGCTTAATCTGATTCACTTCCCGTTTATCCTGAGAATGCTGGTGCTCTCGCTACTCATTGTTGCGCTTGCCAGGCCACAATCTACCTCACGTATGCAGGATGTAAGCATTGAAGGGATTGATATCGTAATAGCGCTGGACGTCTCCGGTTCGATGCTGGCTGCTGATTTTCAACCTAACCGCATGGAGGCCGCAAAAGCCACTGCACTTGATTTTGTGAGAATGAGACCGGGCGACAGGATTGGAGTTACCGTTTTTAGTGGTGAAAGTTTTACCCTGGTACCCCTTACCACCGACCATCTCTTGCTGACCGATTTGTTAAGAACAGTACATACCGGAATGGTGGAAGATGGCACCGCCATTGGCGATGGACTTGCAACAGCTATCAACCGGCTCAGAGAGAGTGATGCCATCAGCAAAGTGATCATCCTGTTAACTGACGGAATCAACAATACCGGAGTTATTGACCCGCTTACGGCAGCAGAAATTGCACAAATGCAAAATATCAGGGTTTATACGGTTGGGGTGGGCAGCCATGGGGCAGTCCCCTACCCTTTTCAGACTCCTTTTGGTACACAATACAGGGATGTTGAAATTCCTGTTGATGAAGAGCTATTGGAAGAAATGGCAAAAATAACAGGTGGGAGATATTTTTGGGCTGATAACCAAAAAGCGCTGGAAGAAATTTACCGCGAGATTGACCAGATGGAACGGTCAAAAATTGATGTAATGGAATTTGCACGTAAAAATGACGAATACCTGCCACTGGTGTTGCTGGCAATGATGCTGGCCGGGCTGGAGTTTATTCTGAGAAAAACATGGTTAAGGGTGACGACTTAAATTTGAATAATAAAGTAATTGTTTAGATATGGACTTTTTAAGGTTTGAAAATCAGGAGTATTTCTATTTATTTTTGGCAATTCCTGTTTTTCTGCTGGTTTTTATCCTTGCTAATTTGCATCGAAAAAAGAAGCTTTTAAGGCTTGGCGATACAGGAATTATTGAACGAATGATGCCTATGCATTCAGTGAGAAGACCGTGGCTGAAACTGGTTCTTTTTATGCTTGCATTCTCATCGCTTGTAATGGCGGCAGTGAACCCCCAGCTTGGCTACAAAACCGAGGATATAAAACAAACCGGAGTAGATATTGTAGTAGCCCTAGACGTGAGTCGAAGCATGCTTGCCGAGGACATAAGGCCCAACCGTATGGAAAGGTCCAAAATGGCTGTGGCCCGGTTGATAGATCAGATGGAGAATGACCGGGTAGCAGTGGTAATATTTGCCGGTAGCGCCGTAACCCAGGTCCCTCTCACCGGGGATCGTGAAGCAGCAAAAATGATATTGCGAACAGTGAATACCGAAAGCATTCAAATACAGGGTACAGCTATTGGTACCGCCCTGGAAAGAAGTATGGCCAGCTTTTCGCGTTCCGACGCAGGAAGCAGGGTTATTATTCTTGTTTCCGACGGAGAAAATCACCAGGATGATCCTCTGCCGGTGGTTGAAAGAGCGCGTGAACAAGGAATCGTAATTCACACTGTTGGAGTAGGAACATCGCAGGGGGCTCCAATCCCGGTATATCGAAACAATCAGCTTTCGGGGTTTCTTCGTGATGCACAGGGAAACACCGTCATAAGTCGTTTTGATGAGCCGATGCTCAGGGATATTGCCGAAAAAAGCGGAGGGATATTTCAAGCCGGAACAGGAGCTGATATGGGCCTTAACCGGATTATGCAGCAAATCAGGGAGATGGAACAGCAGGAATTTGAGACTGCCCATTTTTCTGAATATGAAAGCAGGTTCCATTATTTCCTTGCACTTGCTATCATCTTACTGGTGCTGGAGTTTCTTATTTTTGAAAGGAAAAGTAAGTGGCTCAACAGGATCAAACTTTTTGATGTTTCGTGAAATTTTAAAATAATGCTGACAAGATGTTAAAACAAATTGTATTTTTTATTATCATTACATCTTTGAATATCCCTTTGCTATTGTCTCAGCAGGAAAATGCTGATATAAGACGAGGAACCAGGGAATATAAATCTGAAAATTTCCAGGAAGCAGAGTTAAATTTTCGCAAAGCCCTGGAAGCCAATCCTCAGAATACCAAGGCGCTTTACAATCTTGCCAATGCATTGTATAAGCAGGGAAGATATGAAGAAGCGGCGAATATTCTTGAAGGGCTTGCCTATAAGGAATTGTCAGAAAGTAAAAAAGCGGATGTATTTCACAACCTTGGCAATGCCAATATTGGATCGCAACAAATCCAGGAAGGGATTGAAGCTTATAAAAATGCTTTGCGCATAAGACCTGAGGACAACGATACAAGACATAACCTGGCCTATGCCCTTCAATTGTTGCAGGAGCAGGAACAGCAACAGCAACAGGAAGGAGATGACCAGCAGGATAATCAGCAACAGGACGACCAGCAGCCAGGGGATCCTGATGAAAAGCAGCAGCAACAGGATCGCCCCAGACCTGATCAGATTTCACCCCAGGATGCTGAGCGAATTCTGGATGCGTTAAATCAACAGGAACAGGAGATTCAACAAAAAATTGAAAGAGAAGAAAAGCAAAGACAACCATTGAGACCAGAAAGGCAGTGGTAAGCAAACGCACTAAAAACTATGCAAAAAATAATTATAACGTTATTCCTGTGGACTCTTCTCCCCCTGTCATTATGGGCCGGCGAAATCGAGTTCACAGCATCGGCGCCCTCAGAAGTAGCTGCAGGAGAAAGGTTCAGGCTTACTTACCAGGTAAACGCCCGGCCAACAGACTTCAGGGCCCCGGACATAAGAGGTTTTAGGGTGCTTTCCGGTCCCAGCCAGTCATCAAGCACTTCTATGCAGATGATCAACGGAAGAACAACCGTTACAGAGTCATTCAGTTATACCTATGTACTCCAGGGTGCTGAAGAAGGAACTTTTACCATCGCTCCCGCACAGATTACCGTCGACGGCGAAACTCACCGATCAAACTCACTTACAGTAAGGGTAAGGCCGGGCACTACTCCCCCATCTTCTCCTCCTTCGCAGGAAAGAACTGAACAGCCTTCACAAGCTTCAGACAGCGATCTTTATATCAGAGCTACTGCAAGCACGCTAAGCCCCTACCAGGGGCAGCAGGTTATTATTTCCTATACACTTTATACCAGGGTAACCGTCAACCAGTATTCTATTGACAGGTTGCCTTCCTACAGAGGATTCTGGACCGAAAACATAACAGCCCCCGGACAGCCTCAAACCCGTACCGAGGTCATTAACGGACAAACCTACCGGGTTGCGGAAATTTACCGTGTTGCAGTCTTCCCGCAGCGCAGCGGAGAGCTGAGAATTGAACCACTCCAGACAGAACTGGTTGTAAGTTTACCGGCACAAAGACGTCAAAGCCTTATAGATGAATTTTTCAGTGGCTCAGCATTTGGTGGCCGGCAAACCCGCCAAACCATAGAATCTAATGCAGTTACACTGAATGTAAAAGCTTTGCCAACCCAAAACCGTCCTGCTTCTTTTTCCGGAATGGTGGGTACAGATTTTGAAGTCAATGCTTCTGTAAATCAAAATGAACTTAACGTAAACGATGCTGTAAATCTCAGTATTGCCATTTCTGGCAGAGGGAACATGAGGATGCTGGAAAAACCTTCGTTAAATTTTCCTGCTAATCTTGAAGTATTTGACCCCAATATATCCGATAACATAAGAAATACAACAACTGGAGTTAGTGGCTCCAGAACCTATGATTACGTGATGATTCCACGAACAGCTGGTGAATTTGTAATCCCGGAGTCGGAGTTTGTGTATTTTGATCCACAGGCAGAAAGGTATGTCCGGAAACCGATTTCTCAATTTGTGCTTCAGGTATCGGGTGAAACGGCTTTGCCAGGCACTACTCCCAGCGCCATCAGCCAGGAAGCTATCAAATTGCTGGGTACCGATATCAGGTTTATCCGCACAGGCAATATCGTTCTTACACCTGCAGGTTCTGTTTTTTACGGAAGCAACTTATTCTGGATATTGGTAATTGTACCTTTCCTGCTGTTTTTCTTTTTTGTAATTTACCTGCGCAAACAGATAAAGCTTCAGGCCAACCAGGAACTTCTGAGGAACAAAAAAGCAGAGAAGCTGGCGCGCAAAAGGTTAAGGAAAGCAAAGACATTTCTGGATAAAAAGCAAGAGAATGATTTTTATGATGAAATTTTCAAGACCTTGTGGGGATACCTTTCAGATAAGTTAAGCATACCTGTATCGATTCTCAACAAAGAAAATGTGGCGGGAGCTTTCAGGGCCAAAAAGGTAAAGCAGGAATTGTCTGATAGTTTTATGGCAACACTCAATGACTGCGAATTTGCACGTTTTGCGCCGGGAGAGAAGGAAGATCGCATGGCAGACATTTATCACAAAGCGCTGAACACCATTGTAACCATTGAAAAGGACTTACGAAACAAACAGGCATAAAATGAAACGGTACTTGATTTTATTTTTATTGGTCCTTGTTCAGCATTCCTATGCTGCAACACCAAAGGAGTTGCTTGATGAAGCAAATGAGGCATATAAGCGAAGTGAATACAGCTATGCTGTAGAATTGTATGAGCAAATTCTTGAAGAAGGACTGGTTTCTGCCGATTTGTATTATAACCTGGGCAATGCCTATTTTAAAAACAACATGATCGGGCCAGCCATTTTAAACTATGAGCGTGCCCTGAGATTGCGACCTTCAGACGAAGATACAGCTCATAACCTTGCTTTAGCACGAAGCCGGATAATTGACAGGCTTGATCAGCGCCCCGAATTGTTTTACGACCGATGGTGGAGAGCTGCCGTGTCGCTTCAGGGCAGCGATGGCTGGGCTATAACCTCCATTATACTTATCATTGCATTTCTGGGTGTTACCTCAGTTTACCTTTTTTCAAGAACAGTAATACTCAAAAAGGTCTCATTTTATGTAATGTTGTTGGTTTTTGCTTCAGGAGCATTGTCGCTGATTTTTGCACAAAAGCAATACAACAGGCTTACCTCAGAAAAGGAGGCCATCATCATGCAAACCCGGGTTACCGCAAAAAGCTCTCCTTCGGCGCAGAGTCCGGATCTTTTTCTCATGCATGAAGGAACCAAGGTACATATTCGCAACACGCTGGGCGACTGGAAAGAAATATCTCTTCCCAATGGAAATATTGGCTGGATTCGAAAAGAGAGCATTGAGATAATATAAGTATGAAGTACAGAGAATATTTGTTACTTTAGACGGGAGATTTATCAAAGCTTGTTTCTCAAAAACCACACGCATGGAAGAACCCCAATCTCTGATAATACATGTAGGAGATCAGGCACTGTTCGCATTCATCGGATACCTGGTAATGATTGTTATTGTAGGTTTACTGGCGGCACGTTTTTCATCCATAGGTATAAGTAACTTTTTTATTGGTGGCCGACAAATGAACATGTTTGTTGTAGCCATCTCAGCTGTTGTGAGTGGTCGCAGTGCATGGTTGCTTCTGGGCTTTACCGGCATGTCTTACGCAATGGGATTTTCAGCCCTTTGGGCAGCTGCAGGTTATATCATTGCCGAATTCTTTCTATTCTTTTATTATGCCCCTCGCTTGAGGAGGTTTAGCGAAAAAACGGACTGTATTACCATTCCCGATTTTTTTGAAGAACGCTTTGCCGACCGCACAGGTGTTTTAAGGGCCTTGGTTTCCGTAATCATCATCATATTTATGCTGGCCTATGTTTCAGCGCAATTTGTTGCAGGCGGGAAAACTTTCAGTGCCGGTTTCGATATTACCCCCTCTCAAGGGATTCTGCTGACTGCCATAATCATTCTTTTTTATACCATCGTGGGTGGCTTTCTTGCCGTTAGCGTAACTGACACCATACAAGGCGTTATCATGGTGATTGCTCTGCTTGTGCTTCCGGTTATTGTAATCATCCACCTGGGTGGTTTTGCTGCTTTTTACCAGCAAGCATCGCTAATATACACCCCAGCGGGGCATTTTACAAATGCTTTTTCACTGAGTACCGGGGCTCTTATTGGTTTTCTGGGTATCGGACTAGGCTCCGTGGGAAATCCTCACATTATAGCCCGCTATATGTCGATAAAAGACCCGGAAAAACTAAAGATGACAGCCTACGTGGGAACTACCGCCAATGTATTAATGGCGACGGGAGCCTTATTTACAGGCATGGCAGGCAGAATATATTTTCCAGACTCATCCCTGCTTCCCCTTCAGGATGCAGAAAACCTTTATCCTGCTCTTGCAAGCGAACATCTGCACCCTGTGATGTTTGGGGTAGTCATTGCGTCCATATTTGCGGCAATAATGTCTACTGCCGACTCACAATTATTGGTTGCTGCATCGGCACTTGTAAGAGATATTTACGAAAAACTCTTTCAAAAAGGAAAGCAAATCAATCAGCAAAAACTGGTAACCATCAGCCGCTGGTTTGTTTTGCTCCTGGTTATACTTTCACTGATTCTGGCCTTCCTGGCCGAAAACATTGTATTCTGGCTCGTTTTATTTGCATGGGCGGGACTGGGTGCCGCTTTGGGGCCAACTTCCATTCTGGCATTGTATTGGAAAAATGTAACACGCAATGGTGTTATTGCAGGGATAATATCCGGATCAGTGATAGTGATAGTATGGAATCGCATCGAAATTCTCAAGGATTTTATATATGAACTTGTTCCAGCATTTTTCGTTGCTTTTCTTGTGACAATATTAGTAAGTAAAACAACAAATAAGGCAGAGGATAACGAGAATATTTACAATAAACTAAATAATAAACACTAATTAAACAACACTAATCATGAAAAAAACTATTGTTTTATTGCTGGCCGTAGCACTTTTTGCATGCCAGTCTCCACTGAAAGAAAAGTATACCTTAAGCGGTGAGGTTGAGGGTCAAATCGCAGGATTGGCTTACCTTCAGGATCGGGTTTCAGGACAGATGGTGGATTTGGACTCCGCGCGGATTTACAACGGCGTATTTACTTTTGAGGGTACAATGGATTCTCCCCAGATGTACTATATTAGAATTGATGGAGTTCCCGGCAGGATTGCAGTATTTATGGAAAACTCCGACATACAACTCAATGTCACACAAAGAGAGCCACTGGTTTATACCGTTGAAGGATCTAAGTCGCATGATATATTTGTGCAATCAGGGGATTTGGTGGCACCATACGATGAAAGATCACGATATGTGCAAATGGAATTGGGTGAGGCAGAAAAAGCCGGTAATGTGGAAGCCATAGCAGAGTTCAGAAAAATGAGCGATGAGCTTCGCGAACGAAAAAAAGAAGAAGTTTTTTCATTCATCAGCCAGCACTCTGACAGGACTGTCTCGGTTTTTATTGCACAAAGGCAATTGATGCATGGGGCAAGTCTTGAAGAACTGGAAAAGATTTTTTCAGTATTTGATACATCTTTGCAAGGCACAAGATACTACGATGAAATGGAAAAAACCCTTAATGCCCTGAGACGGGTTGCAACAGGTAATCCGGCCATTGACTTTACGCTAAACAATCCGGAAGGAGAATCCATATCGCTGTCCAATTTCCAGGGACAGGTGGTGCTAATCAGTTTCTGGGCGTCATGGTGCCCCTATTGCAGAGATTCCAATCCCGAACTGGTAAGGATTTATGAGAAGTTTGGGGGTGAGGGATTTGAAGTATTGGGCGTATCACTTGACAGAAATCACGAAGCCTGGGTGCGCGGAATTGAGGAGGATGGACTTCAATGGCCACAGGTAAGCGACCTGCAGGGATGGCAAAGTGGGCCTGCAGCTGAATATGCTGTCAGAAGCATCCCCCAAAATGTTTTGGTTGACCAGAATGGTATCATAATCGGCAGAAACCTGGATTATTATGATTTGGAGGAGAGACTTCCTCTCTTGCTTGCCGGTGTATAAATTAAAAAAGTTGTAATTCTCATAGATTCAACCCCTGCCATTGTCAGCCTAAAACCGGCCACTAGCAGGGGTTGATGCATTGAAAAATAAAATCAGTTTTGTTGTACTACCATCAAAAGGTATATTTAGCGAAAAGAATAGTATGATAATTGATCGCCGGATCCATTGACTGTATGGGTTTTCTGTTGATATCAAACTCTTCTGCGTATACCGCACTGTAATAAGCAACTTCAGCACCAAAACTAAAATTTTTTGATGCAAAGTAAGTCAGTCTGGGAGAAACCCGGTACAGATAGTGTAAGTCTGCATAACGAAGCAATCCTGCGCCCGGGATGGTCAAAAATGGATCATCGGAACCCAGGTTTTCGGTATAACCGGCAAATAATCCCCATTGCAATACTTTGTTGTTAGAGTGAATATCCGTCCACAAGGAAAGGGTTTTCAGGTTTGCATAATCATAATCGCTGTTCCAGAAATCAGGATTTTGTCCATCCTCAGGAGTACCTTTGGCGCCATATCCACCTATCATAACAAAATTGCTCAGATTTTCTCCGTACATTACCTCAAACTTCATGGTAACGGGCAGCGTGGTTATTTTGGAAAACGCCTGAAGATTATAGGAACCTACATTTTTGCTGGTGGCCACATTTCCATTTGTAACATCTCGCGGAGAGAGGAATTTGTAACCGGCGGTTACTCCCAAAAGTAAATTGGCAGGATTGTATCTGAGTTGTAGTTGCGAATCGGGCAAACCTGAATTTCGCTGTTGGTCATTTGGGCCGGCACTGTTATGATATCCGTGCATCAAAAAGGAAACAGAAGCAGAAAAATCAGAAGCAAAATCCTGTGTAAGCCTTATTTGAGGCGAACGATTCAGAGGGTGAAAAGGCACTGCAGCAGCGAAAGAAACGGTTGAGGGAAAACAGTCCAATACAAATGTTGGGTGAAAGGTGTTGCCCAAAATCAACTCAGTGCTTTCCCATTGCAACCTTACAAAAGCATGCCTGAGTCTAAGCAGTCTGACGTAATCCTGGTGTGTAGCGAAAAAGTCGGCTTCAATCCGTGCAGTGGTTTGAGCACCAAACACATCAGGCCCCGTAATGTTAATACCAAATCTTGATTGAACAGCAAGCATATTCAGCTTTGACCTTTTATTGATATCATTGCCGTTGGCATCAAAAACAGGCCTTTGGGGGAAAAGATAGAGCTCACCATCACGGGTATCCAATGAACGATAGGTATCGTGCAATATTTCATAGCTCACATATC
>SLPR01000037.1 GCA_007131895.1 Bacteroidales bacterium
TATCCCAACCGCTGGTGGCAGATGATTGAGAAATACGGTATCAACATCCTGTATACGGCACCCACCGCCATCCGTGGTTTTATGCGCTTTGGCGACAGCTGGGTAAACCGCCACAACCTTTCTTCCCTGAGGATCCTGGGTTCGGTGGGAGAACCCATCAACCCAGAAGCCTGGAGATGGTATCACAAAGTAATCGGAAAAGAACGTTGCCCCATCATTGATACCTGGTGGCAAACAGAAACCGGCATGCACCTGATAGCGCCTTTCCCTTCAGAACCTTTGAAGCCTGGCTCGGGTGGCAAACCATTCCCGGGAATAAAAATGGAGGTAGTGGACGAGAATGGCAAATCTGTTCAGGCCAACCAGGAGGGTTTCCTGGTAATAAAAACCCCATGGCCTGCCATGGTGCGCACCCTTTTTAACGACGATGAGCGGTTTGTAGAACAATACTGGTCAAAATTCAAAGGGATGTACCTTACCGGCGATAGTGCCCGGATAGATGAAGATGGATATATCTGGATCATCGGCCGTGTGGATGATGTGATCAAAGTTTCGGGCTACAGATTGGGCTCTGCCGATATTGAAAGTGCCTGTGTGAGCCATCCTGCGGTGGCAGAAGCAGCTGCCATTGGCATCCCACATAAACTCAAAGGCAATGCCATCAGTGCTTTCGTGATATTAAGAGACGGTCATCAGCCCTCGCAACAGCTCATTGAAGATCTCAGAGCCCACATTGGCCATGAGGTAGGCCCCATTGCCAAACCGGAAAAAATTGAGTTTGTAGACAAACTGCCCAAAACCCGCAGTGGTAAAATCATGCGCAGGGTTTTAAAAGCCCAGGCTCTGGGAGTGGACCCGGGTAATATTTCCACGCTGGAGGATTAAGATTGCTATCGTTTTGTGGATGGCAATCCTGTTACTTGCCAAAAGCTTAAATTTGTATCTTTGCTTTCAATTGTATCCACAACGAATTCTGCCTCCACCATGATATTCAGACTCCTTTTTCTTCTTTCCCTGACCCTGCCTTCCTGCATAAAACCTTACTCCGGCCCCATAGAGGCAGAAGACCTGATCCTGCTGGCTACCTACGATCTGGACATTGTGGGGCCTTCGGGCCTGAGCAGAAGCAATGTCCCCGACCACTTTTATACCGTATCGGACAGCTCCGGCAACATTTACCTCATCAACAAGGAAGGAGATATCCTGCTCACCCTGCCCATCAACGGCGATGACCTGGAAGGAATTGAGTTTGTGGAAGAAACCCTTTCGCTGTATGTGCTGGAAGAGCAATTGCGACAGGTATTGAGAGTCACCCTGGGTGGCCAGGTCACGGACACGTTCCATCTGGATATTCCCATTCAGAACCTCAATGATGGTCCCGAAGGGATCGCTTACAATCCCAACGAGAAGCATTTTTACATCGTAAACGAAAAGAACCCTGCCATGCTTTACGTTTATGATACCAGTTTTCAGCTGCTTGAAGAACATCCGCTGAATTTTGCCAAAGATTACTCATCGGCAGATTATGATCCCATCCACAACCATTTGTGGATCCTCAGCGAGGAGAGCAAAGTGCTTGCACGTTGCAATTTGCAGGGCAAACCCGAAAAAGTCTACAATACCGGAGTCCCGGATGGTGAAGGAGTGGTGGTGGATGTGGAAAATGGGACCATTTATATTGTGTGTGATGACACTTCCCGTTTGTTTATTTTCCAACTGCCTGAATAAACCTGATTCCCGAAACCTTCTTCAAAGTGCAATCTATTGGGCCGTCAATAAGGACCTATGCGGGCTTCAACTTGTTCGTTAACAAGATTAAACAAAAAAAAATGAATAACTTTGGAGTATAGAAAAAGCATTCTTTAAATACCTAATGAGCAGATCAATTTAGCACAACAAAGAAAGGCTGAAAACCGAGATTCAAAGACCATAACCTGATTATACTCTTGTAAAACCAGGATACATCCCATGGAAAAACCAAGCAAAGAAAAACAACCGGAAGCAAGATTTGAGTTTCGCTCTTTCGGACAGGATTTTCAACCTGTTCATCAGCGCATGGCGGCCTTGTCAGAACCTGTTCCTGAAGAATTCCAAAGGCGTGTTTCCCGCGAAATCTATATTGTTTCACCTTTCACCGATGCTTTTAACTGCAAAATCAGAGACAAGAAGGTCGATATCAAAAAACTGCTGCGCACCGAAGAGGGTCTCGAACAATGGGATGTGTATCTTAAGGAACAATTCCCTTTGAGCGGTGAAACCATAGAAGAGAGAATTTTTCCCGTTTTGCTGCCCCATCCCCCTGTTGTAGAAAAAAGAAAGTATTCCCCGGATGCATTCATTGAATTGCTCAGGAATACTGCTGATTTGCTGATGGTAAGGGTGAAAAAAGAACGTTTCGGTTACATGATAAACGATGTAATCTGTGAATTTGGCTATGTATGGATAAACGGGGCCAGGGTGGAAACCGTAAGTGCAGAGTCGACAAATAAGAAGGAGGTGTTGCAGGTCTTGTCAGAACTGGTGGTAGCTGATTGGGAGAACATCAATTACCTGCAGGCCATAAAAAGGGTAACCGGGTTATCAAACAAAACATTGAAAAACGAATAAAAGATGAACTAATATGATGGAAATAGAGAGAAAGTTTCGGGTAAAAGGAGATTTTAAAAAAGATGCCCATGACCAGTTTCGCATCAGTCAGGGGTACCTTTCATCGGACCCTTCACGCACCGTAAGAGTCAGGATAAAAGGAGAAAAAGCGTATCTCACCATAAAAGGAAGCAGCAGTGCATCAGGCGCCAGCCGTTTTGAGTGGGAAAAAGAAATACCTGTTTCAGAAGCCCGCGATCTTTTGGAAATCTGCGAACCCGGCATCATCGACAAAACCCGTTTCCTGGTGGTTTTCAAAGGCCACACCTTTGAAGTGGATGAGTTTTATGGTGATAATGAGGGACTGGTGGTGGCCGAATTGGAGCTGGAATCTGAAGAAGAAGCCTTTGAAAAACCTGACTGGCTGGGAGAAGAAGTGACAGGAGATAACAAATACTACAATGCCATGCTGAAACAGAATCCTTTTAAAAACTGGAAATAAAAAGGCTTAAGGGTTGCGTTGCATAGGTGCAGCATAAGTTTACTGCATCAGGGGTATCTTTGAAAAAAACAGATGGAATCATCTGTTTTTTCATATAATACCTATCTTTGTATCAAATAGAACCTGACTAAAATTTGTTTTGAATCAAATTATAA
>SLPR01000387.1 GCA_007131895.1 Bacteroidales bacterium
AATCGAACCTGTATCTAAAGTTTAGGAAACTTCTATTCTATCCGTTGAACTACGAGGCCAAAAGAATGACGCAAAAATATAAATTTTTTTGGCTTAAAAAAACACGTAAAACACCTAAAAACCAAGTTTTATACCGATTGGTGAAATATGTTGTCCAACAGGCAATATTTGTCGTTTATGATATTATTGAGCCATTATTGATGAGCTTGTCAGGCTTTATAAAAGACAGGGTGCCGTCATTGGCTTCAGCCATGAGTATCATGCCATGCGATTCTATCCCTTTTATGGTTTTGGGTTGCAGATTGGCCAGCAGCACTACCTGTGTGCCGATAATATCTTTCGGATCATAAAAACCGGCTATGCCCGACACTACTGTTCGGGTGTCAATGCCAGTGTCAAGTGTGAGTTTTAGCAGTTTTTTGGTTTTAGCCACCTTTTCTGCATCTGTAATGGTTGCAGTACGCAGGTCCATTTTGATGAAATCCTCATAAGATATGTTATCCTTAAGCGGCCTGGCAACACTGTTTTCCTGTACCTGATTTTCCTTTTTGGTATTGTTGAGCTTATCTACCTGAAACTGTATTTGCTCATCTTCGATTTTGGTGAAAAGCAATTCTGCTTTGTTGATAATATGGCCGGGTTTCAGTGCATCGGTTTTTGCAGCGTCATCCCAGGGAAGGTTATCCATTGCAAGCATTTTAAGTAGTTTTTCTGAAGTAAAGGGTAAGAAGGGACCACTCAAAACACCCAGTGCCGAACATATCTGAAGACTTATATTAAGGATGGTAGCGACTTTATCGGGGTCGGTTTTGAATATTTTCCAGGGTTCGCTCTCGGTAAGATATTTATTGCCCAATCGTGCCAGATTCATCAGTTCGCTCAGGGCCTCTCTGAATTTATAGTTTTCAAGGCTCCGGGCAATGGTCTCAGGATAGCGTTGCATGGTATCCAGGGATTCCTGGTCAAGAGGCGATAACTCTCCGGCAGCAGGAACGCTTCCTTCAAAGTATTTGTGGGTAAGTACCAGGGTGCGGTTTACAAAATTCCCGAAAATGGCCAGCAGCTCACTGTTGTTACGGGCCTGGAAATCTTTCCATGTAAAATCGTTGTCTTTGGTTTCGGGAGCCGCCGCACAAAGTGCATACCTGAGCACATCCTGTTGCCCGGGAAACTCTTCCAGGTATTCATGGAGCCAAACAGCCCAGTTGCGGCTGGTGGAGATTTTGTCTCCTTCCAGGTTGAGAAATTCGTTGGCCGGCACATTTTCCGGCAGAATATAGCTTCCTTCAGCATGCAACATCGCGGGAAAAATGATGCAATGGAAAACAATATTATCTTTCCCGATGAAATGTACCAGTTTTGAATCCTTGTCTTTCCAGTAAGGCTCCCAGTCTTTGCCGGTTTCTTCCGCCCATTCCCTGGTTGCAGAAATGTACCCGATGGGTGCATCGAACCAAACGTAGAGCACCTTGCCCTCGGCTTCATCTATCGGGACCTTTACTCCCCAATCCAGATCCCGGGTTACGGCACGGGCCTGCAAACCCTGGTCGATCCATGACTTGCACTGTCCGTAAACATTGGATTTCCAATCGTTTTTGTGTCCTTCCAGTATCCATTCACGCAGCATGGGCTCATAATCCTGTAGTGGAAGATACCAGTGTTTTGTAGCTTTCATTACCGGTTTATTGCCGCTAAGCACCGACTGTGGATTAATAAGATCGGAAGGGCTCAGCGAGGTGCCGCAGTTTTCGCACTGGTCACCATAAGCCTTTTCGTAGGAGCAGTGCGGACAGGTGCCGGTAATGTAGCGGTCGGCCAGAAACTGCTTGTTGTTTTCATCGTAGTACTGTTCTGATTCTTTTTCAGAAAGCTTTCCGGTTTCGTAAAGTTTCCTGAAGAAATCAGAAGCTGTCTGGTGATGGACAGGAGCTGAAGTGCGGCTGTATACATCAAAAGAGATCCCGAATTTTTCAAAGGAATCTTTGATCATGTGATGGTATTTGTCAACAACATCCTGAGGGGTTATGTTTTCTTTCCTGGCTTTTATGGTAATGGGAACTCCATGTTCATCGCTGCCACCGATAAAAATTACATCCCTGTTTCTGGCCCTCAGGTACCTTGCATAAATATCAGAGGGTACATACACACCTGCCAGGTGGCCAATGTGAACAGGTCCGTTGGCGTAAGGTAGTGCCGAGGTAACGGTATATCTCTTGAACTCTTTTTTATCAGCAGCTTCACTCATGATGATTTTGTTATGTTAATAAGGAGGTGCAAAGGTATAAATTAACACAATACCTTCAATGCTCCGGGTATTGAATTACCGAGGCGAGCAAAAAAGTTACCGCCTGTTGATCGCAGTTCCTGCCCGGTCGGGACTCAAAGTTCCCGTCCGGGCTAAGGCATTGCTTCGCTTTTTAGTCCGGAGGCGAACAAAAAAGTCGCCACCGGACTTTGTGGCTGAACCGGGCCATGAAATTAACTATTGACACACATGCGGATGATTAAAATTTCGCAACATGGCAAAACATATAATACGGATGGTATAAGACAACCTGATATCAGGATGAGGGCATATACTCATGAATTTTTTTATACAGGTTGTCATAATCAAAGGGCTTTGAAATAAAGTCGTTCATACCCTTTTCAAGTGCCTTTTGGCGTGTTTCCACAAAGGCATCTGCGGTTAGGGCAATGATAGGGATGGAAGGATTCAGAATATCTTTGCTTTCGTTGTTGCGAATTTTATCGACTACTTCGTATCCGTCCATTTTGGGAAGCAGTAAGTCCATCAGCACAAGATCGAACGATTTTTGTGAAAGCAATTTCAGGGCCTCCTCTCCCGAAGAAACAATGGTTAATGATGCATTCCATTTTTTTCCAATAACTTTTTTCCCTACAAACTGATTCATTGTATCATCTTCAACCATCAGAATTTTCATGCCTTCCAGGGAGTAGTTGTTTTGGCTCTGGGCAACATCGGTAAAAACTTCAGTTGCCTTTTCTCCGGTTTCCATGGGAATATAAAATGAAAACTCAGATCCTTTGCCTTGTTCGCTTTGGGCAAAAATTTGTCCACCCTGCAGCTCCACCAGTTTTTTACAAATGGTTAAGCCCAGTCCACTGCCGCCGTATTTGCGAGTAGTACTGGTTTCCTCCTGGGTAAACTTTTCAAAAATAGCATCCAGTCGATTCGGCGATATACCTTTGCCTGTATCCGCAACAG
>SLPR01000128.1 GCA_007131895.1 Bacteroidales bacterium
TCATATCATACTTGCCGGAAACCACCTTCAAAGAATGACCAAAATACCGGATCTGCGGAAATCCCAAGTAAAGCGTAAAAAAGAATCCTGTGAAAAGCAGCAGGTAAACAAACCATGGCCCGCCTCCTATATAGCCATCCATTATTAATAAATAATCATGAAGTCTTTCCATACAATAACAATCTAAAGGGTTAAAATTTTATAGGGCTAAGTATTCAAAACTGTTATTTATTATTCCGAGCCGCTACCCGTTATTTACCTGAGTCCGCTCCGAAAATTTGTTTTCAGTAATTCGTGTTATTTTTTATTCAAATAAAATGAATTTCAATTATTTTGATTCGTTCATTTCCATAAGATTAAAGGACATAGAACTTTCTAAAGCGGATTCATTTATCTTATAAATCCAATCCCGTTTAGAAATATTATAGCAATAGCAATGGGAGCAATAAAACGAATGATAAAGTTAAATACCTTAAAAAGCCTGACCTTTACCTGTCCCGCGTTGGATAATTCCTGTTCCACTTGTGTATTGGTCATGTACCATCCTACGAACAATACAATCAGCAGCCCTCCCAGAGGCAGCAAAATACTGGACGCTGCATAATCGAGAGAATCAAAAATATTCATTCCTCCGATGGTAACCCCTTCAAGTGCTCCCCAGGAAAGGGTACAGAAAACACCTACAAAAGCAGCAGCAACAAGGGTTATAAAGGTTGCCTGCCTGCGCTTAAGTTGAAATTCCTCAACCAGAAATGCAACCACTACCTCCATAATGGAAATAGAAGAGGTAACAGCCGCAATGGATAGCAGAACAAAGAAAGCCAGGGCAAAAAAGTATCCTCCCGGCATTTGCTGAAAAACATTGGGCAATACCATAAATATAAGCCCTACTCCACCATCGGGCTCCATTCCCAGGGCAAAAACAGCAGGAAAGATAGCCACACCAGCTAAAATTGCAATAATTACATCGGCAATGGAAACCTCAAAGGCTGTGTTGGAAAGATTGGTTTCTTTGGGAAAATAGGAAGCATAGGTTATCAAAGCTCCCATGCCTATACTCAGAGAAAAGGCTGCCTGTCCAAGGGCGCTAAGGATTACGGCAGGATTAATTTTAGAGAAATCGGGTTTGAATAAAAATGAGATACCCTCCATTGCTCCCGGCAGGGTTAGTGAGCGAACGCATAAGCCAAGCAAGAGCAAAAGCAGAAATGGCATAAGAATTTTAGAATACTTCTCTATCCCTTTTCTTACACCTGAGAGTATAATCACTGCAGTAAGGACAAGAAAAACCATTTGCCAGAAAAGCGGCATGGCTCCGGAAACCATAAACTCATTGAAAATGATTCCGAGGGATTCAGAATCATGCCCTTTAAAACCATTGATTAATGAAAGGTAAACATAGTGCAATGTCCAGCCGGCAATGGTGCTGTAAAATGCAAGTATTACAAACGCAGCCACAATGCCCATGATTCCAATAACCGGCCACCAGGTTCCAGGGGCAATGCTTCTGATGGCTCCAAACGCATTCTTTTTGGCTTTTCGCCCGATAACAAATTCGGACAACATAACAGGAATGCCCAGTACAAGAACAAATGAAAGATAAACCAAAAGGAATGCTCCCCCTCCGTTTTCCCCTGCTACATAAGGAAACCTCCAGATGTTTCCCAAACCGATGGCAGAACCGGCAGCCGCTGCTATTATCCCAAACCTGCTGGTGAAACCATCTCTTTTACCCTGATCATCGGTATTCATAATCCCGGTATTAATTTAAAGTGCATTTTTACTGGTTTTTTCTTAAAAGGCTCAAAAATAAGAAAAATACTTTTAGAAAAATGATTATGCACAAGAAGGTTTATCAACAAACCAGATAATGGGAACTTCGCGGAAGGTTATGAAACATCAAACGGAACACATATCAAATAACGGGTTCAGCTGACAAATCAGCTGTATTGTACTGAGGGTCAAAGGCGAAAGATGCAATTTTCACAACCATTCCCATTACATGCATGGCAGTATAGCACCTATTGTATCGCATTGGTAATGGTAGCGTTGTTGAGCAGAATAACTTCTCCTTCGGTTTGCTCTTTGCGCCAGAATGCCCATCCGCGCGAAACGGCAGGTTCAATAATGATACCTTGCCATAAAAAATCACTGTAAAGTGCGTTGGTAATTACCCCTCCATCAACAATCAGCTTCGAACCGGGCTCTAAAATTATACCGGCATCAGGCACCATCTCAAGGGTGCCTGTAAGATGTAAGGTAGCACCAGAAGCAATTCTGATATCCTGGTAGAATTTTTTATTGAACTTCCACAGTTGACTGGTTTCTACTACAAAAGGTTCCGGAGAATAGCCCCAGGCATACTTTCGCAGATTTCTTATTGCCAGGGTCCTGTTCATGCGTCCCATCTGAAGGGGTGTTATGCTGCCTGAATTTCTATTCCCCCCCATGATGTTATTGGTGCATGTGGTTTGAGGATCGTCAATATCGCAGCGCCATTTTCCGTCATGAAAACAAACATCGCAGTTGGAACGCGGATTTTCGCACCAATCTTGTTTTTCAAATCCAAATAAATCAAACAAAAAGTCGGGATGGGAAAATCTGCAAAACTCTGAATCATAGGGGTGTCGAAGTTCAAAACTATGCCCCAGTTCATGGGCAATATGAAGCATAAACGCCCAAAAGCCATACTCATACTGATCGATATCTTGTTTTAAAAAACTAACTACATAAGAATCTCTCTCCAGATTTCTACCTGTGGGATTATTGGCATACCCGGTAGCTCCCTGGCAATAGCCGGAGGTAAAATGTAAATTAAGATATTGCCTCTTGTGCGGGTGTTTGTTAAATACATATTGATTCAGCCGTGGTCCGGACCCGCAAGTCACTTCATATAAATCAGAATTCCGGTAATAATCTATCGCCTTTACTTCAAATCGTATATGGCTATCACGCAAATAGTCAACACCTTCAATGGGAGAGGTGGGCAAAGGGGTTCTGTAAAACAACCTGTTCAATCTCTCTACCAGCTCATGCAGCTTCAAATTAATGTGTTCTTCATCTGTAAATACACCGGAACCATCGTTGCGAAGCCAGATGTTGAACGCAAGGTAAACAGTTTTTTCTACCCTGTTGAGGGGTTCGCCCGGAACATAGTTTTTCTGATGGGCAAAAAAGTCACTCATATCTGCAATATTACCAATGGAATCGGCCTTTTCATCCCGCA
>SLPR01000158.1 GCA_007131895.1 Bacteroidales bacterium
CCCTATGAACTTATCAAAACCATTCAACCCGATGTACTGGTAAAAGGGAGCGATTACAAGGCCGAAGACATTGTAGGATATGATATTGTAAAGGAAAAAGGTGGTGAGGTGGTTACCATCGACTTCCTGGAAGGCTATTCTACTTCAGGCATTATCCAGAAGCTGCGGGATATTGAATAAACAAAACGTTTTGCTTCTTGTAATTTATGAAGAGAAACACTAAAACCCACCAATCCAACGCCTTAACCCGGTCATATCTTCCCATGGTTGCCTGTACACAGGTGCTTGCAAAGTTTCTCCTTTGGTAATGCCACTGTAAAGAAAAGCCAGTGAGTGCTGCAGCGAAGGCTCCAGCAAATCGCCAAAATCATAGGACAATCCATCATTGGCAATAATATCAGCCTGGATACCATCAAAAAACTCCCCTTCGTCGTCCGCATTTTTCACACTGATGGTAATAGGGGCTACAGCCCAGATGTTATTAAATCTCAAAATATCTGCCCCCATAGGCTTTCCATATGTGTTGGAGCCTACTACAAAAACATCCATATAGGGACGAAGTCCGTTAATTACCATTTCACTGGCAGAAGCTGTTGCTCCGGTTGCAATGACAACCAGCCTGTCAAGTCCAAGGCTGTTGGCTTCTTGCGTGAAAAATTCGGTTTTGTTTCGGTCTTCTTTGAATGAGTTGTAATAATATCTTGCATAGGGTTCTCCGACAACCTCCGAACCTGCAATCAGACTGGAAAGTTGCCGTGCAATGGAGGTTAAACCTCCGCCATTATAACGCAAGTCAAGGATCAGATCGTCGATTTGCTGCTCACTGAAAAACTGAAAAACATTTTCCAGTTCCTGTTTGGTAGAGCCAGAGAAATTTTGAAGCACCAGGTAACCCACCTTTGAACCTTCCTGCTGGATTACCTCATAGTGCAATATCGTATTCACCGCAAGCACTTCTTTTTGCAGAGAAAAATTTACTTCCTCTCCTTCGGGTGTAATAAACCGAAAATCATTGCTTACCCCGGGTTGATTAGGCCCCAGTAAAGTCCCGATATTGGTGCCGGGTTGAAGAACAGTGCCATTTACGACATCAAGAATCCACCCCCTTCTTACTCCCTGATCATAAATAGGTACATTGTTATAAATGTGGCTCACCCTGAATTTCCCTTCATTATCCCAGGCAAAGCCCAACCCATACCCAACAAACTCTGTATTGGTAATATAGGCATAAAACTCATCCCAGTCGGCAATAAAACTCCATCTGTCAAGCTCCTGATAACGAACAGCATCCAGAACATGAAACAATGAAGGATAAGCAGAAGGGTTAATGTTGGGTATATTTTCTGTCCAATAGTACCATTCTTTCATTACCTCAAAAAACGCTTCGTTTTCTTCGTTCAGTTCAGGCTGATCGTCCTCCTTGTTGCAAGAGTTAAACAAAACAGAAAATGGGAATAAAGCCAACAGAAAAACAACAAAAAAATGGCGGTGAATTCTTTTCATGGTTCGGGGGTTTAGATTTCAATTTATAAACTAACAAACACAAATGTAAACACAATTGTTGTTTAAATCGCCAGCAAAAAAAGGCAACTGCTGGCTGCCTTTTTCTGCAATACCCCGGAAATGTCTCCCTGTTTTGTGGTTTCACGCAAAAAACAAAGTGGGCACCTGATATTTTCAGATACCCGCTTCATCTTAAGGTTTTTTGGCCGGCCGGTTCTTTTCCTGTTGCTGATTGTATTATTGCGTCCGGCAATCCATTACTAACCGGCAGTTTTCAAAAACAGCCGGAGTTGTATAGTTCGTCTTATCTTTTGTAGCTTATTCTTTCCATCACCACCCGTTTTACCTCATCCTTATGAATCCGTTCCTGCAGCATGGTGTCGCGTTCGCGTATGGTTACGGTATTGTCTTCAAGGGTTTGGTGGTCAATGGTGATACAATAAGGAGTACCGATGGCATCCTGACGACGGTAACGACGACCGATGGCATCTTTTTCTTCGTATGCACACATGAAATCAAACTTGAGATTGTCCATTACTTCACGCGCCTTTTCTGCCAGCCCGTCTTTTTTCATTAGCGGAAGCACGGCTACTTTGTAGGGAGCAAGCATGGGGGCCAGGTTCAACACTACTCTTTGCGAACCATCCTCAAGGGTTTCTTCGTTATAGGCGTGGCTGAGAATAGCAAGAAACATGCGATCGAGACCAATAGAAGTTTCCACAACATAGGGCACATAACTTTCGTTGGTTTCGGGATCGAAATACTGGAGTTTCTTGCCGGAGAATTTCTGATGGGCTCCCAGGTCAAAATCTGTACGGGAATGAATTCCCTCCAGCTCCTTAAAGCCAAAGGGAAATTCAAACTCAATGTCGGCAGCAGCATTGGCGTAGTGTGCCAGCTTGTCGTGGTCATGGAAACGAAAAACATCCCCGCCCATACCCAGAGATATGTGCCAATTCATCCGCTCTTGCTTCCAGTATTCATACCATTGTTTCTCCTCTCCGGGTTTGACGAAAAACTGCATTTCCATCTGTTCAAATTCGCGCATGCGGAAAATAAACTGACGCGCCACGATTTCATTGCGGAAGGCTTTTCCTATCTGGGCAATTCCGAAAGGAATTTTCATGCGCCCGGTTTTTTGTACGTTGAGATAGTTGACAAAAATACCCTGTGCGGTTTCCGGTCTGAGATAAATCTGATTGGCATCTTCACTCAATGAACCCATCTGGGTGCTAAACATCAGGTTGAATTGTCGCACATCAGTCCAGTTCTTAGACCCTGACACAGGGCAGGCGATTTCGAGTTCTTCAATCAAAGCTTTTACATCTTTGAGATCTTCGGCCTCCAATGCACTGACAAAGCGTTTCATGATGGCTGCAATCTTTTCGCGATTGGCCATTACCCGTGGGTTGGTTTCACGAAACATTTTCTCATCAAAAGTTTCACCGAATCGTTTGGCAGCCTTTTGTACTTCCTTGTTAATCTTCTCTTCCAGTTTGGCTACATGATCTTCAATGAGCACATCGGCGCGATATCTTTTTTTAGATTCTTTATTGTCAATTAGGGGATCGTTGAACGCATCCACGTGTCCTGAAGCTTTCCAAACAGTGGGATGCATAAAAATGGGCGAGTCTATTCCTACGATGTTTTCGTGAAACTGCACCATGGTTTTCCACCAGTAATCCTTTATGTTATTTTTCAGGGCAGAACCATTCTGACCATAATCATACACAGCACTTAGTCCGTCATAAATCTCACTGGACTGGAAAATAAAACCATACTCTTTGGCATGGGCTATGATTTTTTTGAAAACATCGTCTCCTTTAAGCATATTATAAAATTTCTATGTTATTGTTATTTATTTTCAGGTCTTTTAAAAAGATTTTCCTTGTTGATTACTACCTTCAGGCTTTTGGGGATTACAGTAAACCTGAAGGGTGATTGCCCCAGTGATTCACCATCTGCTTCCATCAAAACGGGAGTTTTGGGTTCGATGACAATATGTCTTCCCTGGTGCATTTCTACCTTTTTATGCTTACCGATAGTGCCGTTGTACAATCGATTCACATTGTAAATGACGGCCCATTTGCTCATGTCTTTGATGAGGGTAAGATCAAAAAGTCCGTCATCGGGAATTGCATTGGGAGTCTGTTTCATTCCTCCTCCGTTGTACTGCCCGATTCCCACTCCCATACTGAAGATGTAGTGATTCATCTCTGTATCATCTATTACTATTCTGGTAGAGACAGACTTAAAGGAAAAGAGGGATGTGAAGATATGTTTAAAGTACACAAAAGGATTGGACTTCCCCAGATCCTTGTCGGCATTGGTTTTTTTAGCTACAAGACCATCAAATCCGAGTCCTGCCATATTGATAAAATACCTTGTATTTGTACCTGTTCCGTTGGCAAAGTTAACCATCCCGGCATCTTGTATGAAGGTATCTTCTTTTTTGATTAAAGCAATGCACTTGTCATAATCAAGAGGAATATGGTAGGTGCGCACCCAGTCATTGCCCGTGCCCACAGACACGACCGCAAGGGTAATATCGGTAGTAGAAACTATTTTCTGATGAAAGACCCCGTTCACCACTTCATTCAGGGTGCCGTCTCCACCCACAGATATGATTTTGCGGTAACCCTTTTCAATATACTCTTTGGTAATGGCAATGGCATGGCCGCGTCTTTCAGTAAATACGGCATGGAAGTTAAGTTCGTGCTTCTTCAGCAATCCTGAAATCTTATTCCAGTCTTTTTTACACTTTTTTACCCCTGCATTGGGGTTAACAACTGCCAGCCAGGTATTGGCAAAGTCCTGTTTTTCCAAAATATCAGTTTCTGATTATACTTTAAATTCAACGCTTTGCGTAAAACAGCATCTGTTTTTCAGCGAATTGCAAAAGTACAAAAAATGCTTACGCCTGCACCAGATTTTTTTCCAGCAACAGCTGGGCTATCTGAATGGCGTTGGTGGCAGCACCTTTGCGCAAGTTGTCGGCAACAACCCACATGTCAAGGGCATTGTCACAGGACTCGTCCCTGCGAATCCTTCCTACGAAGACCTCGTCCTTGTTGTGGCTGTATCGTGGCATGGGATAGATGTTTTCAGCAACATTATCCTGAACTACCAATCCGGGAGAATTGGCAAACAAATTCATTATTTCATTGAGATGGAAAGGGGATTTCATCTCGACATTCACCGCTTCCGAGTGTCCTCCTTTTACCGGGATGCGCACCACGGTGGCTGTAATTCTTATTTGATTGTCTTCAAGAATCTTTCGCGTTTCGTTTACCAGTTTGGTTTCTTCGGTAGTATAACCATTGGGTTCAAAATCGCCTCCGTGGGGAAAACAATTCAAATCTATGGGATGGGGATAAACCCTGTCGGGGGTATTGCCAGCACGCTCGTCGTCAAGCTGTTTTACTGCCGACACCCCGGTGCCGGTAACAGATTGATAAGTAGAAATCACCAGCCTTTTTATACCGTATGCTTTGTGCAAAGGGTTCAGGGCTACCACCATCTGAATGGTTGAGCAGTTGGGATTGGCAATGATTCGGGTTTGCTGGTTGAGGGTATGGGGGTTCACTTCAGGAACCACAAGGGGTACCCTCTCATCCATGCGCCAGGCAGAAGAGTTATCGATAACAAAGGTGCCCTGTTCGGCAAACTTTTCGGCCCAAAGCTTAGAGGTTGACCCTCCGGCAGAGAACAGTGCTATGGCTGGTCGGGCTGCAAGTGCATCTTCTATACTGCATACCTTGTGTGTTTTTCCCTTAAACTCAATGGGCTTTCCTACTGACCGTGCTGAAGCTGCGGGGTAAAATTCACTGACCGGAAAGTCTCTCTCTTCCAGCACTTTTATCATTACATTACCCACCAGTCCGGTGGCGCCAATCAGGGCAACTTTCATATATTCAGGTTTTAAAATCTTATTGAAGTCAATCAGGCAAAAATAGTATATTTACTATCCCAAAATCAAGGCCCATGATCAGAAATTCTATTTTACTCCTGTTTTTTCTTTTGCCTTTGCTCACCATTGCCCAGTTTACGGATGATTTCAGCGATGGAGATTTTACGCAAAACCCACAATGGATTGGCGATGCAGACAAGTTTATTGTGGAAAATCAGATGCTGCGCCTCAATGACAACCAGGCTGGAGAAGCATACCTTGCGACCCAAAGTGCCGTGCTCAATAATACGCAATGGGAGTTCTGGGTAAGAATTGCTTTTACCCCTTCCAACAACAATCACCCTGTTATTTATCTGGTGAGCGACAGTGAGGATTTGTCAGGCCCTCTTAATGGGTATTATATCCGCATTGGCAAGGATGGTACTGACAACAAAAGGCTTTACTTTTACAGGCAAACCGGAGAAACGCACACTGAGATTATGGCCGGCAATACTAACATTGCTTCATTGAGCAACAACAGAATCCGCATCAAAGCCACCCGCGATGACACAGGCAACTGGGAGTTTTTTGCCGACCCCACGGGGGCAAACTTTTTTCTGCCACAGGGTGCTACTTTCGACAACCAGCATACCTCTGCTCAATGGTTTGGTGTGAGATGCCGCTATACAGTTACCAATGCATCCGGTTTTTATTTCGACGATTTCTATGTGGGAGAAATTATACCTGACATTACTCCTCCGCAAATAAACAGTATTCTTGCAACTACAGAAAACACCTTAGAGGTGTTGTTCTCTAAAGCTGTTGAGCCTGTTACGGCACAAAATGTTACCAATTATTTCGTGAATAAAGGGATAGGGGCTCCGGCCACGGCTGTTCGCAGTGAAGCAACACCCAACAAGGTGACACTTACCTTTTCAACCGGATTTGTTGTGGGTGAAACTTACAACATTACCATCCTCAATGTGCAGGACTTTGCAGGGAATACCATGGCTCCCTTTACCGGTGATTTTTCGTGGTACATCCCTCAACGATTTGATGTGGTATTCAACGAAATCATGGCCGATCCTACACCTGAGGTAGGTCTGCCTCCGCACGAATACGTTGAACTCTTCAATACTTCGGCATTTGAAATCAACCTGGAAGGCTGGACTTTCCGCCACGGCACAACAAATCGGGAAATCCCCTTTGCGGTGATTCCGGCGGGAGGATTTCTGGTACTCACCTCCGCCGGGGCCATTGACGAGCTTGAAAGTTTTGGCAACGTAGTGGCTGTTCCTGGACTTTCCGCAACTGCACTCACCAATTCAGGGGCCACCCTCACCCTTTGGGATGATCAGGGAGAACTTGTCTCTTTTGTAAGTTACGCTGACACCTGGTACGATGACCCGGAAAAAGCGGGAGGAGGCTGGTCGCTGGAAAAGATTGATCCGTTCAATTTTTGTGGCGGAGCTGATAACTGGCGGGCAAGCACCGATCCCCGCGGAGGGACACCGGGAGAAGAGAATGCGGTGAGAGATGATAATCCGGATACAACTCATCCATTGTTGCTGGGTGCGGCCTGGGAAAATGCCCTCCAGATAACGCTCTATTTCAGTGAAACCATGGATGAAGCATCTCTCTCTCAACCAGACAATTACCTGGTAAACAATGCTCATCCACTGTCTGTTTCCGTTCAGGAACCTGACTTCAATCGGGCAGTGCTTATTCTGGGCACACCACTGGAAAGCAATACGATATACGAAGTGGTCCTTTCTGAAAACATTACAGATTGCGCAGGAAACCCCCTGGCAGTTAATACGGCACAGTTTGCTGATTATACTGTAGCCCCTTTTGATATTGTTTTTAATGAATTGATGGCCAATCCCAATCCTACCGTCGGCCTTCCGCCCTATCGATATCTTGAGCTATACAACACCTCTGAATTCCCAATCCATCTTAGAGGCTGGACCCTCATTCACGGCACCACCAGTCGTGAGCTCCCTTTTATCCCCATTATGCCGGGTGGATATGCTGTTATCAGCACAATGGCCGGGGCAGCCGCCCTGGGAGAATTCCCCAATGTTTATGCTGTCCCCGGTCTTTCCGTAAATTTCCTTACCATCGGAGGAGTGACACTGAGCCTTAAATCTCCGCAACAAAAGATTGTATCCTTTGTGAGTTACAATGAATCCTGGTATGGCGATGCATCCAAAGCCAACGGAGGATGGGCACTTGAAAAAATCGACCCGTTCAACTTCTGCGGAGGGTCGCAAAACTGGAAAGCCTCCGTCGACCCCAGGGGAGGAACTCCCGGTGAACCCAACTCCGTGATGGGAAACAATCCGGATACCGATTCGCCGTTTTTGCTCAGAGCGGGATATGAAGCTCCCAGCCGCATCAGCCTCTTTTTCAATGAACCCATGGATGCTGAAACATTGACAAACACCGGAAACTATTCCATCAACAATGGAATCGGACAGCCCCTTAACATTGTGCTGTTTGCCCCGGAAAACCGCAGGGTTGACCTGGTATTACCACAGCCAATGTTGCCCAAAACGATTTATGAGGTTACTGTTGCCAGTGAAATTACCGATTGTGCGGGTAACGCGCTGGAAGGCAACAGGGCCAGGGCGGGAATTCCAGTCATGGCAGACAGCCTTGATCTGGTGATCAATGAAATCCTGTTCAACCCACCCGATCGTGGGGTTAGGTATGTGGAAATCTATAACCGCTCCCAAAAAATCATTGACCTTAAGAATTACGTCCTGTCATCAAAAGACACCCTCGAAGGTATCCTTACTACCATCAGGGAAATCAGCACAGAAAGTCAGCTGATTTTTCCCGGCGAATACCGGGTACTTACCCCTAACACGGAAATTGTAAAGAATCAATTCATGACCCCCAACCCGTTGTGGTTTATCCCCATGACCCTTTCCTCCATGACCAACACACGCGGCATTGTTGTGCTGGCGAGCAAGGGGCAGCAAATTACAGATATGATTATCTATCATGAGGATATGCACTATGCATTGCTCACAGATAAAAAGGGGGTGGCACTCGAACGACTCAACTATGATCGCCCAACCTCCGACCGGAGCAACTGGCATTCTGCAGCCCGCAATGTGGGTTTTGGCACTCCGGGTTTCAAAAACTCACAATTCACCCTTAATGTGGATGCCGGAGAAAATGTTTTTGAGGTTTATCCCAGGGTTTTCTCTCCTGATAATGACGGGGTGGATGATGTGCTCAACATTAGCTACGAAATGGAGTCTCCCGGTTTTACAGCCAATGTAACTGTCTATGACAGCCGCGGCCGGCATATTAAAACCCTCTACAGGTCAGAACTGCTGGCCACCAAAGGAATCCTTACCTGGGACGGAACTACTGATGATTACCAGAAAGCGGACATGGGTATTTACATCATTTTCATTGAGTTGTTTGAACCCGGCGGTACCGTAAAAACCTACCGAAAAACAGCAGTGCTGGGTGGGCGACTGTAAATTATACAGACATGGCGATGGTTGCCAGCCAAACCCTCACTCCTTTAACCTCTTTCAACTTTTGAGTACATGCCTCTAAGGTTGAACCGGTGGTAATTACATCATCAATTAGCAAAACATTCTTTCCCCTGAAAGTCTCCGGGGTTTTTATGCTGAAAACAGTTTCTACATTTTCCCATCTTTTAAAGCGGGCTTTGCGGGTTTGTGTGTCGGTTCTGGAGATTCGAACCAGGTTATTGGTAATCATGGGTCTACCAAATACCTCCCTGATTCCGCGGCCAAATACCTCACTCTGGTTAAAGCCCCGCTTGTACTGCTTCTTTTCGTGCAAAGGGACCGGGACAATGACATCTACTGGTTCCCAAACGGGATGATTTTTGAGCTGTCGCCCCAGCAGTTTGCCAAGATATATTCCTATGTCGGTTTTCCCCTTATACTTAAACTGGTGTATCAGATTCTGAACCTTTCCACCTTTCTGAAAATAAAACAGGGCGGTAGCCGTTTCAATATCAACACGTCCCCAGAAAACCTGCGACATGGTGTTTTCCCTGTCGTTATGAAGTTTGGTGAACGGCAATTCATACCGGCAAAAACTGCAAAGGCACTCTTCTTCCTGAATTAGCGCGCGCTTGCAGCCATTGCATAACCGGGGGTAAAACAACGACAAAAAATCTGCAGCATATCTTTTTGCACCTCCATAAACCATAACATCCAAAAATAATGAATCCACAAATTTACACGAATGACACAAATTATCAATCAGATTATCAGAGCATTATCAGTATATAAATTCACACGAACAGCCGAAAATAGTTTTTGGAGTGGACTCAATAATAAATTAAAACGAACATTTTATATTCTCTGACGCCTTTTTTGCGATTTTCAGAAATCATAAACCTAAAAACACCCCCTTAAATTATTGGAAACAAGCTTTAATCATAAAAATAATATAAATTTGCACACGAAAAACAAAGCAAATTATCAATACAAACCAACCCATGCATAGCAACGCTTATTTATCCCTGCAAAAGAAACCATTGTTTTTTTTTTACGTATGAAGAGGTAAGTAGGAAACTATTTTGCAATAAACCTTAATTACAAACCTATTAATCATTTCCCTACCAAATGGACACCAGCAACAAACCCAATCAACCATTGCAAAACAAAAGCAATACTTCTGACACAAAAAGTCGCAATGATAATGTTTACAAAGGAACCATCCTTGTATTGGTAATCATTATCGGAGTGCTTACTTTTATGCTAATTACCGGTCGTCAGGCTTTACAGGAAGTTTCTACAGAAAAGACTATTGTTAATGAATTAAACCTTGAATTAAAGGATGAACTCAACAATGTCTTGAATGAATATACAATGGTAAAACATGAGTATGACAGTGTACTTACCAAACAAGACAGTATTATCCAGGCCAATGCCCGTGAAATAGAAAAATTGATTGCCGAGCAAGGCGACTATCGTCGTATTCGCAGGCAACTCAATCTGCTGAGAGAAATTACCCAGAATTATGTGCGGGAGATTGACAGTCTGTATACAGAGAATCGTGTTCTCAAGGCAGAAAATGTAGAGATGCAGCAGGAGATTCAGCGGGTAACACGCCAGACCACCCAGTTAACAGAAACGAAAGAGGAGCTGGAAGGAAAAGTTGAGGTGGCCTCAGCTCTGAGAGCTTTCCAGATCAATGCAACACCCATTCGCCTCAGAGGTCGTGACAGGGAGGATGAAACCGACAGGGCACGCAGAACAGACCGTGTCAGGGTTTGCTTTACCGTAGCAGCCAACCCGGTTGCCAGCCCGGGAAATAAGAATGCTTATGTCAGGATTGCTGATCCTACGGGAAGTATCCTAAGGCTGGGTGATGATGAACGTTACTCCTTTACCATTGGTGAAGACACTCTCCAGTTTTCCATGAGAGGACAATTCAATTATATCAACCAGGATACTGATGTTTGTCTTTACTGGGATAAACAAGAGGAATTTGATGAAGGCATGTACCTCGTATCACTTTTTACCGATGAATTCAGACTTGGTGAAACCCAGTTTTCATTGCGCTAAGAGCAAATTCGACTGGCTGTGCACCGCAAATTTTTAAAAATTAAAACATTGTTGTTATGGAAGCAGAAAATAATGATAACGGAACAACCTATCGAAAAACCACTCACAACGGCAGTGGTTCAGCAGTAGTTATATTCCTTGCAGTATTAGCGGTTTTATTAGCTTTGGGCGGAGCTTTGCTTCTGAGGCAGATGCTTTCGGCCAGATACGATGCACAGGTCGCAGCCATCGAGATTAAAAACGTCAGCCAGGAAAAAGAATTGCTGATCGTTCAACTGGATGAGCTGGAAGAAAGATATGCACTGCTATCGGCCACAAACCAGGAGATGGAAGCTCAGCTGGCGGCAGAACGGCGCAGGGTAAACCAGCTAAGGGCCCAGTTACGTGGTGATGCCCCTTCCGCAGATGGAACAAGTATTGCACAATACCGTCAGCGCATAGAAGAGCTGGAGGCACAACTGGAGACTTACCGAAACCAGCTTGAAGTCACTGAGTCGGAAAACACCGTTCTTAGCAGCGAAAATTCCCAGATTCGCGAATCACTCGCACAAATAACGGCACGCAACCAGCAACTGGAAAGAAAAACCGAGGAACTCGAAGAAAAGGTTGAAAAAGCTTCAATTTTAACCATCAGCAATCTGGAAGGCACGGCCCTGAGAGAAAGAAGAAGAGGTGATGAGCCTACCGACCGGGCAAGAAGGACCGATAAAATCCGCATTTGTTTCACCATCAATGAAAACCTGGTGGCCAGCCCCGGCAACCGTGATTTCTTTGTAAGGCTCATCAACCCGCTCAACCAGGTATTGACAACCTCTCCCGACAATACGCTCGTTTTTGAGGGTGAAACCATTCAATATTCCCTGAAGCGCACTGTTAACTTCCAGGGCAGCTCGCAGGACGTATGCATGATTTGGGACCAGGACGAAAGATTTGAAAAGGGATACTACAACATCGTATTATTTTCTGAAGGCAGAGAGGTGGGATATAAACTTTTCCAACTCGAATAATAATTGACATCAATATCAACAACAATTCAATCAAAACCGGAAGCTAAGAAAAGTCTTCCGGTTTTTTTATGGGTCAAAATTATTACTTTTGTGCTCTTTATTTCATTATGACCAGGCCAGTTATTTTGACAGCCTGTTGTTTTTCTCTTTGCGGGAAGAACCTTTTTATAAAATGCTTGAAACTTAACAATATACTTTTATGAAGATCTCTCTCAATTGGCTCAAAGATTACATTCAAATTGATGAAACTCCTGAGAAAATCGCACAGTTGCTTACGGATTGCGGATTGGAAGTAGAGTCGCTGGAAAAAACGGAATCCGTTAAAGGCGGGCTTAAAGGTGTCGTAATTGGCGAAGTGCTCACCTGCGAAAA
>SLPR01000240.1 GCA_007131895.1 Bacteroidales bacterium
GTTCGTGAGCTCACTCCGTTCGGTTCATTATCTTTTGCCACGGTCTTTCCGTCTGCCAGCATCCAGGTTGTGTTGCCTGCTTCGCCGGGGCTTGATTTGATACAGGGATTTTTGAGACGGGTCTGCAGAATCCTTTTGCCCAAAAAAACCGGTAAACCCGGGGATGAGTATAACAACATTTCCCTCTTCATCTGTTTCATATTTATACCATCTAAAAGGGGTAAGCTCGAGAAAGTTGGCGTTTTTCAGTATTTTCTTTTTTTCGAAATATCCTGCCTCTTTGTGCATGCCTTAAAATGGGATATCAATTATTTGTCTCTGAATATTGATTACAAACCTAATGAATTTTTTCCCAAAAACATGGCAAAACCTAATAAAAAACAGCAGGGAGGGCTTGCGGTCTTGCTGCTTTTAGTGAGAAAGGTTATCAATACAAATGCACTATCTTTTTGGTTTCAAAGAACTCTTCTCCGAAAAAGCCGGAGATTTCATATAGCCTGATCTTGTGATTGATCTGGTTTAGCTCCTCCATGAAATCCCCTCCTTTAAGGTAAAGGATTCCATTGGGAATATCATTTTTTTGTTTTTTTGAAATCTTACCCCGGGTCCATTCCACAAACCTGGGCAGGGTAGTTACGGCTCTGCTGATAACAAAATCGAACTGACCGGTTACGTTTTCAACCCTGTCTCTTAAGGCCGTTACATTGTTGAGTTGCAGGGAGCTGGCCACTTCTCTTACTACTTTCACCTTCTTTTCAATGGAGTCGAGCAGGTAAAAACTGCTTTGAGGAAATACTATTGCAAGCGGAATGCCCGGGAATCCGCCTCCTGTACCTACATCCAGGATTCGGGTGCCGGGAGCAAAGGTTGTTACTTTTGCTATGGCCAGCGAGTGCAGCACATGGTTGTTGTAAAAGTTGTCCATGTCCTTGCGCGAAATCACGTTGATTTTCTGATTCCACTCCTGGTAGAGTGGTAATAGTTGCTCCATCTTTGCCATCTGGGTTGAATCCAAATGGGAAAAATACTTTTTAATTGCTTCCATCGTTAGTTGATAATGAATGAAGTGTTGCTTGTTTAGCTGCAGTTTTACATGCAAAAGTATAGAAAGTAAATTGGCTGATGGATATTTTGGAAAAATTAAGTAGGTTTGCCACATCAAAGGCAACCAAAAAATCAGCCCGTGATGAAACAATTTATTTGTTTTTTTATTTAAGATTCAATTGAATCGCTTACATCTAAACCCGAATAGCAATATATTATGATCCATACTTTCCGGTTTTACACACAGACTGTTATTTTCTTTCTTGTTTTTTTTGTTATAACATTTTACCCCGGCAAAACCCTGTCGCAGGGAGGTTTAAGCCTTACTGAATACATAGAAAACTATCAGGGTATTGCTATGGAGGAGATGCGCAAGCATGGCATTCCTGCGAGCATTAAACTGGCTCAGGGGATCCTGGAGTCAGGTTTCGGTAACAGTGACCTTGCTGTGGTTGCCAACAATCATTTTGGCATCAAGTGCCATGGCTGGCAGGGTCGTGCCTTTTACAAAGATGACGATAAACCCGATGAGTGTTTTCGTGCCTATGATGATCCCTTGCAGTCTTTCAAAGACCATTCGGAATTCCTGACCGGCAGACCACGCTATGCTTCCCTTTTTGAGCTGGATGTAACCGATTACAAAGGCTGGGCAAGAGGTTTGCGACGGGCCGGATATGCCACCAATCCACGTTATCCCGAGTTGTTAATTGGTGTGATTGAAAGGAACAGCCTTTATGAGTTCGACCGCATGGTGATAGCCGGTGACAACTATAAACCCGCGGGTACTCAGCGTCCGGCGCAGCGTCCGGTTGCATCAGACCGAACACGGCAGGGAGTGTCAGAAGATTTTCCATCGGTTGGCATCGGACGCGAAGTGCGTGAAAACAACCGGATACGTTATGTTTATGCCCGCAGGGGAGATACTCCCGAGTCACTGGCTGATGAACTGGGTGTTTGGGCGTGGGAAATATACCGCTATAACGATTTGGAAAGAACAGACAGGCTTACAGAAGGACAAATTGTGTATCTGCAGCCTAAAAGAAGAAATGCCAGTCAAAGCTGGCATGTGGTAAAGCAAGGGGAAACCATGCACGATATTTCGCAGAAACATGGCGTGCGCCTGAGATTGTTGTACAGGAGAAATGATATTGAACCAGGGTCAGAGCCCCAGCCGGGTCAGCGGTTGCAGTTACGGGCAAGGATACGCCGGTAATCCTGCTGGCTTCAGGGTTCTCCGCAATGGATTCTCACGTGGGTTTCGGCCTCTTCATATCCCAATTCCAGTGCTTTTCTTAAATCATTGCAACCCGAACGCAGATGACGATTTTTGATCTTGGCCTGGCCCCTGTTAAAATAGGCTTCTGCATAATCCGGGCGTAATAATATGGCCCTGTTGTAATCGGCAATTTCACTGCTTGCCCTGTAACGAAGACGGTACTTGGTATAGGCACGCCAGAAAAAAACTTCTGCATCATTGGGGTAGATCCGAATGGCCCGGTCAAAATCGGTTTTGGCTCCCTCAAAGTCACCGGATTGAAATTTGGCATATCCACGACCAAAGTGCGCCTGGTAGAGCATTTCGTATTCGGGTTGTAAACGGATGATGCTCGAAAAATCATCAATGGCACCTTTGTAATCACCCAGTTCCATCTTTGCTTTTGCCATGCGCGCAAAATCACGAACTGTCTGGCTTTGGATGTCCGTCAAGCCTGTAAAGGCAACTATTAAGGGTAAAAGAATGTACTTCATCGGGTAAAGTTTTTGGGTTAGTGTATCATTGATACGTAAAAACCATGCCATGGTAACGCAAAAATAGAATTTATTTTGTGAAAAAATGATTCAGCTCTTCATGTATTGATGTTAAAAGGCTGTTTTAGTGGGGTTGCCGGCGAAAAACCTCATGTAGGAAAATACTGAAATTAAATACCAAAGAGTACCTGTAATGGTTTATTTAGCAAGGGAAGCGGTTTTTTTATACAGGAAAGCTCCGGCATCATGGGTCTTAAGTAAAAAGTTCGAAGGTGGCTAATTGCGGTATATTTTTTTTATATACGATGAAAACGCCCCTGTTGACCATAAAGCCCATGCTACCAAAACCGGTTGAAAGAATAATCTGATGAATCTTGCCTGATCTGTATCAAGACCAAAAGCATCAATTTGATTGATAAACTGTGCAATATTTCCCGGGAAAATCAACACGAAAAAAACCGCTACGATCCACCCGGTCAAAGCTTTCCACTTCGGTAAAAGAATCAATGCCATACCCAGGATAATTTCAACAACCCCCGACAGAACAACTACCAGGTCGGTGGACAAAGGGACCCAGTTGGGAACCTGGGCCATAAACTCCAGTCTTTGAAATGTAAGGTGAGCAATGCCGGCGTAAAATAGTGTGACACCCAATACAATTCTTAAAAGGTTGCGAAACCAGTTTGTTTTCACATTATACGCCCAGTTGAGTTTTTTTGTTGATTCCATAAGGGTAAAGTTAAAAACAAATTACCACCACCAACACAAAGGCAACAAATTTTAAAAAATATCGCCTGCGATACAAGTGGTTCCTGAGCTTTGTGAAGTTTCAGATGTGTGCCGGATAGAAATGTTGTTCAAATAAACTGGAGTATAGCCAGGGGCCATCAAACAAGGTATGAGTAAGCTCGTGTGTTTTTTTGATACAAAAGAAACCTTTAGATCAACGGTTTGCACTCCAGCTTATCAGACGGCTTTTCTGCTTGTTGTCAAAGTTATAAACATACGCACCCTGAAGAGCCACACTCCAGCAGTTGATGCCCAGGCTGTCGCATTCATTTTTCCATCGCCGGTGGTGGCGCAGATGGTTTGAGTTGTCAAAAACGATGGTGCGGGCAGGCAAAACTTCCATAATGATTGACAGGCTCCAGCGTGGGTTGCCACGGATAATGAGATGGTCAAGGGTATCGGGAAAAAATCGCTGCGAAGGAATTTCAAACTGACCGTCAATGATTCGGGCTGTATGTCCCGCAATATTAATAAAACCATTGCGCACAAAAAGTTTTTGGTCTTTCATTTCTTCCAGTGTTAAAAAAACAGGTTCAGTGGATCGGAGACCGCTTCTCAATCGGTGATCCCGAACATTGAAAAGGATAGTTCCCGGGTTGTTGAGCACACTTTCACATCCAAAAAAGTAACAGTTACCCTGGTGGAAAACATCTACTGCAGTTCCGTTGGGTACATGATAGACTACCAGCTGTTTTCTGTTTTGGTTGACGAAATGCCGGGTGCTGAGGGAAGTGCTTAGCAGCAGCATACCCGCCATCAGTGGGAATACCAGTTTTTTCTGTTTATTCATCCATAACAAACCTGCTACAGCTATCAAAAAGAAAATCAGCAGTTTGTCATGGAAACCTATGACAAGACTGTTGGCAGTTGAGCCTGGTAGTCCTTCAATCATTCGCACGGCAGTATGCAGCGTCCATACAATCCATGACAGAACTATGCCAAAGTATTGAGAGATAAACGCCACCGGGGCACTGAAAAACAAAAGCAATCCTCCTTTGATGATAAGACCCGTTAAAGGGATAACAATAAGATTGGTCAGGAGGAAATAATTGGGGAACTGGTTGAAGTAAAACAGGGCCAGCGGACCAGTGCCCAGCTGGGCTGCCAGGGATACTGTTATGATGCCCCATCCATGGTCGAGTATTTTGTTTTTGAAGTAAAGCTGCTTGTAAAACAGTGGTTGGAGTGAAACTATGCTAATCACTGCAATATAAGAAAGTTGAAATCCGATTCTGCTGACAATAAAGGGGTTAATCATAACCAGCACCAGGGCTGATGCGGCCAGGGTATTGTAAATATTGGTTGATCGAAGAAATGTTTGACCTACAGCCACAAAGCTAAACATGGTTGATGCCCGCATTACCGAAGGTGCAAAGCCGGTTATGGCAGCATAAAACCAAATCAACGCAATAATCACAACAGTTTTTATGTATTTTCCTCCCCGCAGACGGGTAAGAAATCCAAATATGACATTCAGCGCCAGAAATATTATCCCCACATGCAAACCGGAAACGCAAAGGATGTGCATTGCGCCGGCACCGGCAAACTCACGCTGGAGATCCTCATCAAGATACTCGCGGTATCCCAGCAGCAGGGCAGAAGCAACGGCAAAATCCCGTCCCCTGATGTTGTTTGCCTCCAGGGTTTCCAGGGCTTTTTGTCGCATGGTATGGGCCGAGGAGACAATAAGATTACCTTCGTTTCTTCCCGTATAGTACCATTCTCCTGTCCGGCGATAGGACTGGTGAAAAATATTTTGCCTCGAAAGAAAATGTTTATAATTGAAAGAGTTGGGGTTTTGAGGTTCGCGGGTTTCCTGGTAATGGTTTTCGACCATGATTACATCACCATACTGAAGGCTTTGTGCTTCAGGGGATTTTTCAAGCCATAGTATGATTTTTCCGCTAACAGTTTGTACTACATTTTCGCTGATGATATGTGTTACCCTCCCCACAACCTGAAATGAGTTGGTTTTTTCTGCCACCGGCTCTATGAGCCTGATATAAAGCAACGAGGTTTCTGTTGTATGATGGCTGAAGTGGGAGGGACTGTGGAGTTCGTAACGGCTTTGAGCAAGCACATATCCTGCAAAAAACAGGAAAAGCATTACGTTGAGTCCGTATACAAAACCCAGATGAAAACGTGAAAGCAGGTATTTGTAAATGATGATTCCTGATGCGAGAAAAGTGAGCAAAACTACAAGGATTATTCTCAGGCTCAGAAAGTGTTCAATATACGTAAAGAAGATTATCCCTGCCAGCACCGGAAGCAGAATCCTCACCATAGGTATGTGTGAGTAGTGCGTCATTGCCATCTCTTTAATGTTAGACAAACGGGAGGGGGGTTTATCTAAAGTTATAAAAAAAACCGATTAACAGCAAGGGTTTGTCTGATTATTTTTTCCTTTTTTCCAAAGATTGTAAATAAAGAATAGTAGCGGGAGCCAGAAACCTTTGTGTCTTTGCAGAAAGGGTGGGGAGCCTGAGAGGCCTCCTGGTGGAGGAATAAATAACGTATAGGTAGTTTGTGCTGTTAAAAAACAACTTCAGGTTCAAGGGTAAGTATCCTGGAATTCTGATAGTAGAATCCAAGAATCTCCTTGAGTGAATGGCCATGTTCGGCTCTTTTCATGGCTCCTTCCTGGCAAAGGCCCACGCCATGTCCGTACCCTCTGCCCGAAAGGAAAAGGGTGTCATTTTGCTCCTGGACAGAAAAAAAGGTTGATCGCAAACCAAAGTGATCGCGCACATGACGAAGGTGCACTTCCTGTTGTGCATCCAGGTGATGGATGCGTGAATTCTGCTTTAACTCCTTGATTTGTCTCCACTGGGATTCATTGGGCTGAAACCTGTGCTTCTGCGACAGGAAATTGCGGAGCTCTCCCATTGAAATGCTCTTTTCCCATCTTGCGCCGGGCATAGTAAGGCAAAAAGTGTCTATGCGGCTACGCAGGTAATCCATGGCATGTGGCCACAGATCTTCCGAATTGACGGTTTGTCCGCCGCAATTGGCATGATATACTGTGTTGATAAGGGCCGACCGGTTGTCAACAACTACCTGGCCCCTGGTATGCTCAACGGCTCTGACAATGTCGGGGTTGATGGTTTTTCCATGATACGCCTGACAATGCACCAAATCGCACACATGGAAACCTTCGCGCTGGTGACGCCTGAGGTTGTTTAATGCATAAGTGCGGATAATTATGGCCTGTACCTTGTAAAACTCTGCATGCCGGTTGAATCCGGACTCTGACTGAACCGTGCCTGCAACATAACTTTCCAGAGAAACCGCATTGATGATATTCAATTGGTTGTTGTCATGCCGGATTCGGATATCACCATCATATATCCTGGCTGGAAGGTGGTTGCCGGAAGGTGTTATGAGAAAAGAATTTTGAAATGATCCCCCTTGCAGAACAATGTTATTTCCGGAAAAGATAACCGAATCATTCTGGAGAATTACAAATCCTTTCTGGGTTCTTTTTATGGTCAGGCTTGTAAGAGGGGATATTTCTGTAAGCTTATTGTGGTTCTGATCGCAGATAAGATAGCGCCCTTTGGTGGGCATAAAGGTAAATTCACTGATATTGATTCCGCTGAATATCCTTACATCAATGGTCTCAGGAATATTCAGCCCAAAAGATATCTTAAGGGTGAAAACTACTATGAAGGTGAATAGGTATAATGATTTTATTGGCATGCTGTTATGTAAGAAAATCAACAATGATATCTGCTGCTTTTTCCGATGCTCCGCTACCTCCTAATTTCTGGCGCAATATAGCATAATTTTCAATTATGGTTTTACGAAAATCACTGTTTTCTGTAAGGTTTTTCAGCTCGCTAACCAGGTTTTTGGTATTGCACTCTTCCTGTATCATTTCCCTTACCACCTGCTGATCCATGATAAGATTGACCAGCGAAATATACTTAATGTCCACAAGTTTTCTGGCAATGTGGTAAGAAAGATGTCCGGCCTTGTAACAGACCACCTGGGGAGTTCCAATGAGCGCTGTTTCAAGGGTTGCAGTGCCCGAAGTTACCAGTGCCGTGTGCGAGTGCTGCAACAAAGCATATGTTTCGCCAAAAATTACCGGGAGGTTTGTTTTTCCCGGCAAAAAGCTCTGGTAGTAAGCCTGTGTGTGGGCCCGGGTGCCGGCAATTACAAACTGGTACTGGGGGAAGTGTGAAGCAGTAGCGGCCATAACCGGCAACATCCTTGATATTTCCTGTTTCCTGCTGCCGGGCAAAAGGGCGATGATTTTTTTGTCGGGAAGCTCATGTTTACTGGTGAAGGCGCTGAATTCCTCGCCGGCAACATGGGTTTTGAGTGCGTCGAGCAATGGATGCCCAACAAAATCTACACTGTAGTTATATTGCTGATAAAATTCTTTCTCAAAGGGTAATATTACCAGCATCTTATCAATGTCCCTGCGGATTTTCTTTACCCTAGATTTGTTCCATGCCCAAACCTGGGGTGAAATGTAATAGACGGTCTTTATCCCTTTTTCTCTGCAAAACTGTGCAATGCGCAGGTTAAATCCCGGGTAGTCGATAAAGATGACACAATCGGGTTGGTAATCCAGAATATCTTTTTTGCATAGTTTGATATTGCCCAGTATCCTGGACAGGTTTATCAGCACTTCAACAAAGCCCATAAAGGCAAGTTCATTGATATGTTTTACCAGGATTGCCCCCTCTTTTTTCATCATATCGCCACCCCAGGCCCTGAACTCTGCATCAGCATCTTTGTTTTTAATTTCCCTTATCAGGTTGGAGCCATGCAAATCTCCTGATGCTTCGCCCGCAATGATGTAATACTTCATCGTGTAAAAAATTTGATGGATTGGGTATCCGTTTGGGATTGAAACAGGCATAGAAAAGGAAAAGAAACAGCCTGCCTTTTACAATACGTGCAAAAAAACAAATACACCGGCATATAAAAAGGTTGACATTAGTATGCCCCTGCCGGTTTTGTCATATTTCAGGTTTACCATGTAGTATCTGAAAATAAACATATTGGCAAAAATCCCTGCCAGTTGCATGGTAGATTCTTTAATGAAATAGAGGCTCAATGTACTGTCAATGCGACCCCATTTATGCATGGCAAAAAATATTATACCATAAACCACCAGGGGGAGTAAAATCCCCAGGGCAATACCCAAAATCCAGTTATCCTTTTTAAGCATTTAAATTCCAGTCTTTAAGTTTACTGATAAGGTTATGGGCGGTAAAATCATATTGAATGGGTACCACGGAAATGTAGTTGTGAGACAGTGCCCATTCGTCTGTTTCATCTACATCTTCATGCAGCAGAAACTTGCCGGTTAACCAATAGTAGTCTTTCCCGCGCGGGTCTTTTCTGTGGTCAAATTCTTCCACCCAGTTGGCATTGGCCTGGCGGCAAATCCGCACTCCTTTGATTTCCGGCTCTTTAACGGCAGGAATATTCACATTGAGGCAATTCCCTTTGGGAAGACCGTGCTGTAGCACATTGCGTACAATCTGCTGCACATATTTTTTAGCAGAAACAAAGTCGGCATCCAGTTTATAATCAAGGAGAGAGAAACCAACACTGGGTATCCCTTCCATGGCACCTTCGATAGCCGCAGACATGGTGCCGCTGTAAATTACATTGATGGAAGCATTGCTTCCGTGATTTATCCCTGAAACCAGGATGTCGGGTTTTTTATGCAACACTTTGTTTACTGCAAGTTTAACACAGTCAACAGGGGTGCCGCTACAGCTAAATTCCTGGTGGTCGCCGTCGGTGTTGATTTTTTCCAGGCGCAGGGGCTGGGTTATAGTAACTGCATGACCCATGCCACTCTGTCCTTTGTCGGGGGCCACTACCACTACTTCTCCTATTTCCAGCATGAACGCAATCAGGTTGCGTATGCCCGGGGCCATGATGCCATCATCATTGGTTACTAATATTACTGGTTTACGCATAGTTGTTGATATTTTTTGGCAAAGCTATTAAGAATAAATCTTTTGACAATAATTTTATGTTGCTCTTTTAATAATTGAAGGTTTTGATTTTGCCCTGGTACTATACTTTTGTTACTCCTCCGGATACAATGAATTTCATAAATTCTGCTGAATTTGCCTCCACCGGAATTACATTCTCGGCCGGCACAATGAACATGTTTCCGGAGAAGTTGAAGGAGTGGGGCAGATAAACCGCAACAAAGTCATTGCTGATGCCAATATTCATCAAATCCCGTTCGGTAATAAATCCAAGTTTCCTGATGTTGCTTTCTCTGTTCATGATTACCATAACTGGCTCCGTGAATTTTTTCTTTTGACCTACAAAAGCCGAAAGTAAATCCGAAATGGATGTGTAGAGGATTTTAACCAGGGGTATTCTTTCAATAATACTGCGAAAAATAAAAGCCAGGGGTTTTTTGATAACAGCAGATCCTGCAAATCCGATAAGAGCAATAGAACCTACTATGATCAGCAGTCCCAGTCCGGGGATTCTGGTAGGTAATAGCCCATCAATCCAGACCAGTAATTTGTAGATAACAAAAACGGTGATGGAAATCGGGGAAATAAGCAGCAGCCCCTGCAGGAAGAAGTTGATGAATTTACGGGAGAGTTTTTTCAAAAGGTCTTTAGTTGGAGTCATGTTTTTATGATAGCAAAAGATAAATAAATCACTGCAAACTAAACAAGCAGAAGCTGTTCTTGTTTATAATCTGTTTTGCAAACACACATAATGTATGCTTAACCATTTTTAACTACAGACACAATGGCACTGCAATCTTGCTTGGCTTGCTTTTTGTCAGGTAATGTGCGAAATTAAAAAAAGAAACTAAATATTTAAAGATATGATGGGAATATATGTCATTTTTGGCGTTTTCATGTTAATTAGCTGGTTAGTGTCAAATCGGTTAAAATCAAAGTTTAATAAGTATTCAAAGGTAGGTCTTCGTTCCGGACTTTCGGGCAAAGAGATTGCCGAAAAGATGCTTCGCGAAAGCGGAGTGGATGGTGTGCGAGTAATATCAACACCAGGTAAATTGACAGACCATTACAACCCAATGGACAAAACTGTAAACCTGAGTCCTGAAGTATATAGCGGACGCAGCATCTCTGCTGCTGCTGTGGCAGCGCACGAGTGCGGTCACGCGGTGCAGCATGCCAGGTCCTACGCATTTCTGAAGATGCGCTCTGCCCTTGTGCCTGTTATCAGCGTCAGTTCACGCTACATGCAATGGATTTTGCTCATCGGAATTCTAACCGTGCAGGCCTATCCGGGTATTTTGCTGGCGGGTATTGTGATGTTTGCCCTTACTACTTTGTTCAGCTTTATTACATTGCCTGTAGAATTTGACGCTACAAACAGAGCACTCGTATGGTTGCGGGATACAGGCTTAACGGTTGGCGAAGAACACAGCAGTGCAAAAGATGCCCTCAAGTGGGCTGCTCTTACTTATGTTGTTGCTGCTTTGGCGTCGCTGGCAACATTACTGTATTATATAATGATTTTCCTGGGAAACAGGAGATAAACCTGAGCCCATAAAGAAACAAAAAACCGGCAGATTGTTTTTATTTGCCGGTTTTTTTGTGCTCTTCTGCCGCTTTCATAATGCAATCCCATAGTCGTTCCGCAGTTTGATCCCACGAAAATACCTTCCTGCGTTCACGTCCTTTTTCTATTAGCTCAGCCCGGAGCATTGGGCTGGTACTGATTTTTTCCATGGCCAGGGCAATGTCCTCAGTGTTGTAAGGGTCAACAAGTAAGGCCGCATCTGCAGCAACCTCTGGCATGGAGGTTACGTTGGAGGTAATTACAGCAGTGTCACAATTGAATGCCTCCAGGATGGGAATACCAAACCCCTCAAAATAAGGTACAAATACCAGCGCTTTGGATGCGGAATACAGCTGTCTCAGTTCAGCGGTTGCCTGGCGACCCAGAAAAATGACATCCTCTTTACATTCCATTTTTTCAAAAGCCTCGTTGATAGCACTGGTCCACCATTTTTTATTGCCTACAACCACCAGCTTAGTACTTTGCTGATCCTGTTTTTTAAACCTGTCAAAGGCAGAAAACATCCTGGCAATGTTTTTCCGGGGTATAAGGGCTCCTACGTATAGAAAAAAGGGGTTTCCTTTTGTAAACTGCTCCCGGGTCAACTCCTGTTCAGCCGGGTTGGTGGGTGTATACTCCGGGTTGCAGCCGTTGGGGGTTACATCAATTTTTTCTTCCGGAATGTTGTAGGTTTTGATAATATCACTTTTAGAAAACTCACTAACCGTAGCTATGCGTAACGCTTTACGGGCGTAGCGCGGAAATAGTTTGTTATAATAGTTACGTGTCCAGAAAGGAAGATCACAAGGGTTATGGGCAAAGTTCAAATCGTGAATTACCTGCACGCATGGCACAGAGGTAAGCGTTGTCATCCAACCGTCGGGAGAAACAAAAAGGTCTGCTTTGAGCTTCCTGAGCAAAAAAGGCATAAAAATCTCAAACCGCAGAAACCATAGAAAAGGATGTCGCGACTGGGGGTGGAGTATTACAATACGGGTATTATCCGGGAATTGCAAACGGGGAGAGGGCTTCCTGTCAAAGACCAGAAAAAAGTTGTGCTCCGGGTGCGATGCAGTAATCCTCTTTAAAGTTTCGTATGTAAACCAGCCTATGCCATCGAGTTTGCCGTAAAGCATTAGCTGGGTGTTGACAACAATATTCATATAGGATTGAGAAGTAGTTGGTTCGACAA
>SLPR01000007.1 GCA_007131895.1 Bacteroidales bacterium
AAAAACTTGAAAGACACCATGGGTATTTCACTGGTGACAGAAGTAATAAACATCCACAACATATTGATAATCAATATAATGGTTACGGGATGTCTGAGAATCTTTCTGTCGTAGCTTTGTTCATAAAACAGCTTCAGAAAAAAGAGGCACATGATGGCCACTATAACGGGCTCTGTGGGGATGTCAATGGTAAATCCCAGTGCTTCGTGCCGGTACTTGAAAGTAAACGGAGTAATAAATACTACTGCAAGCAGCAGTTTATCCAATGAAAAGAAAAAGAGCATCATGACCAGTGCCGCAGCAGGCAATGCCATAAACCAATACATTTCATTGGCAATGAAAAAAATGTTCAGGGCAATAAATGCAAAACTTACTCCGTAAAAAAGTTTCGTATTGAAATTATCCGGCACGATGATTTATTTAGATGAAGCTTTAATGGGAGAGATGATATCTTTTTTCACAAGATTCTCATAAGTCATTATTGCCAATGTGCCGGCAAGACCTGCTGCAAAAGTTGCCATAAACACAATCAGCCATCTTACAGGATAAACTTTTTTTTCAGCCACAAAGGCTTCATCAATCAAAAATTTGAAAGGGACAAAATTTTCCAGGTCAGCCCGGGCTTCCTGCATAATTCTTTGTATACCGGAAAGGCTGCGGCTTACTTGCTCAAGGTGGGCTTTCTGGGTTAGAAAACTTCCACCATGCTCTCTGATAACGTTCAACCTTTCTTCAATTGCATTTACTCCGCGCTGATTGTTGTTGGAAAGGTCAATGGCAAGCTGCCGGGTAAGCATTTCGGCCTGCGCCTCGTATTCATAAATTCCTCTCTCCATAATAACCCGCAACGAGTCTTCGGTGATAGTGATCTCCTTTTGCAGGTTCTCATACCTTTGAACAGCTACCCTGTATGCCATCAATGCTCTTTCCTGTCTTATCTCGTTCTGCAATGTATCCGCCAGGGCAGAAATTTCATTGGCCATATCGGCAGCCATCTCAGGGCTTTTATCCCGAACCTTTATTTCTACAGCGCCATAGGGTGTGCGGCGTGAAGAAACATTGCTGCCATAAATCTGACGCAACTCGGTATTGCGGTATTTTGAATCCTCAGGAATTTCATAATGATCAAAGAGATCAAAGCGCTCAACAATGCGATTCCTGATAGCAGTGGAGCCCATTACCTGGAGCAATCGTTCTGCATCATCCACATCACCGTATTGAAGAAAATCCACATTGGCACCGAAAACAGCCCGGCTCAAACTGGTGGATTGGGCCGGGAACATTACCACGGTGGATTCGTATAAAGGGGTAATAAAAACGGGTGATGAAAAAATTGAAGCGAGAATAGCTGCCGTTAGGCAAACTATTGCCAGTTGCTTCCACCAACGAAAGAAAAATAAGAAAATGTTGGTTGAATCAAATTCATTGCTCACATTCTTTGTATCCATGCTAACTTTTATTGAATATTTATGTTTTTAACTCTCAAATCAATACTTAAATAACACAAAATTTTGTTGAATATTTTGTGCCTTGTGCGGTTTTCAAAAAGTGCCCAAAGATAAATAAAAATCGTTTTTAAAAAACCAAAGATTCTCCCCCTCTCTTTATCCGTATTTTAGTACGTTGAACAAATGGCGGGGACTCAAAAGTCTGATAAGCATCGAAAACAATCCCGCTGCTGCAATCATCAAAACAAGATTAACCTGCCATGAATAGCCAAGGGTAGTGGAAAAATAACCAATGGCTGCCACCCCCGGAACAAAAATCAGAAATTTAAAAAGAAACAGGTAGTTGCGCCGGAACCGGAAAAGGTAACACACAATAATTACCTGAATAATTGCAATTGCAAACTGTGTAATCAGTGTAGCAACGGCAGACCCGAAAGCTTTATACTGTGGAATGAGGATTAAATTGAGGGTAACGTTTAGGATCATTCCCGTTAGGGCAATAATATTCAGGTATTTAAGGCTTCCATTGGCGGTGAGAAGTGTACTGAAAATATACATGGTGGAGATGGCACAAAATGACATCATCAGCAAACCAAACACCCTGGAGCTATGAACCATTCGATAATCAAACATACTCGCACTTTCACCTTCATGGATGGTATACAACATCCTCATCAACTCCTCTGAATAAAAATAAGAAGCAATGGCAATGATAATGGCAGGTGTTATAAGAACGGTATAAGAAAGTTTTATCAGCTCTTCAATGGATTCCTTTTGTTTGAGCATTCGGGCAAATATAGGGAGTAACAAAACCGCAAAGAGAAAAGCAATCATATTGGAAGCATCAAGCAAACGATAAGCCGAAGCATAAATTCCCGAGTACCAGGCCCCGTCCTCTCCGAGCATTCTTTCCAGCATCACACTATCGATGCGGTTGTAAAAGGTCATCAGCAATACAAGCACGGCAAAGGGCAAACTTTGTCGGATAATCACCAGGAAAAACGGCAGGCTCCAGTTTAGCACCAGGAATTTTGACTGGGCTGTCCTGAAAACAATTGTACTTGTTATTAATACAGTAATTGACAGGGATAATGTCTGGGCATACACAAAATACTGAATTTTAAACTCATCAACCACGTTACCCCAGAGCAAAACAGCACAAATAACAATCATAAGCGAACGGTCGAGAACAGAAACAAAGCTGTCGGTTTTAAACAGATGTAAGCCACCCAGGTTCGACCTGAGATAAAGAATAAAACTCCCCAAAAACTGGTTGATAGCAAGAAAAACCAGGATGATAATCTGTTCTCTGGAGTACTGGATAAAATAGGCCCCGCCAAAAGTAAAAACCAGGTAAACCAAAAACAGGAGCAGCTTGAGGACTATGATATTGGAGAGATGCTTGCGCAACAAATGGTTATTTTGAGCGATATTCTTATTATTGAAGGTTGTAATACCAAAATCCAGCAGAATATAAAAGAGGAAGGAGAAATTAAATACAGCAAAATAAAAGCCATACTCTTCAGCCCCCACGGTGTTTTGCACCGTGCGGTCTATACCAAAGATCCAGAATGGTTTGATTAAGAGATTTAAAACCAGCAATAAAGCCAGGTTTCGTAAAAATTTACGCTGCATTAAGTTCAATTGGTGTCGAACCAGCTTCTCCCAAAGTTATTGCGCTTGTCCGGCTCAAAATTATAAACTTTTATCTTCTTTAAAGACAATACAGCAAAAAAAAGAAAAAATAATCAAAC
>SLPR01000066.1 GCA_007131895.1 Bacteroidales bacterium
CGGATAGTCTCCTTCCTTATCTTTCATGTCTGTTATTACCTGAAAATGCAGATGCGGGGGCCAGTCTCCGTTTATTGAGGAATTGCCAACATAGGCCAATAAGTCTCCTTTTGAAATTGCCTTTCCGGGATACAATCCATAAAGCGATTCTTTGCTAAGGTGGCCGTAAAGGGTATGAAATTTTTGATTGCCAAGTTTGTGCTCAAGTATGATGGTAGGGCCATAATCTCCATGTCTGATATTGTTCTTAAAACTGTGTACTTTGCCATCCAATGGGCAGTATACGGGTTTTTCGGACTGGGTCCACACATCAATACCCAGGTGAATACTCCGGCTCTCTCCATCTGATATATCAAAAACAGAACTGCGTCTGTAAACTTCCCTGTCTTCCATGTAGCCTCCATACCCATAAGCTTTGTCAGCATTCTTGATTTTACCGAAAATGAATTTGTTCAGTGCTTTCCCATCTGTAAAGTCAACTTGCTTCATTTCCGTATTATTCGTGCTGAAGTCTAAAAACAGGGTATTCTCCCGGTTTAATTCTGGTTTGAATATAGGTGCAGGTTGCTCTTTGTGCTTTAAAAGTAGTTTTGTTATTTCCATTTTGGATTGAGAATTAAAAAATGAAATGCATAAGATGTATTTAAATTAATATTTTCATACTTTCAGTTAAATTTCACGAAACACTGGAGCCATCCCTCTGGTTAAAAAATGATTGTACTTGCCGTGAAACTTACAATGCAGGCCTTGTTACATAAATTTCTCCTTGAACACTTTTTCCAGGGCAAACATCTCGTCTCTTAATTTTGCCGCTTCAACAAAATCAAGCGATTTTGCTGCTTTTTCCATTTGTCTGCGGGTATTGTTCATTGCCTTTTGCAATTGTTCTTTGCTCATATATTGAATTACCGGATCGGCTGCTATGTCCACTTCTTCTTTTTCAATATACGCCTGGGAAACTTTGGCCCTGGTGTCAGCCACAGAAGTTTGACCGTGAATGGCTTCTACAGACTTTTTGATTTGCTCCGGGGTAATGTTGTTTAATTCATTGTATTTCAGTTGCTTCTCCCGTTTTCGGTCGGTTTCGTCAATGGTTCTTTGCATAGAGTTTGTAATTTTATCGGCATACATGATAACTTTGCTGTTGATGTTTCGGGCTGCTCTTCCGGCAGTCTGGGTCAGAGACCTTTCAGAGCGCAGAAATCCTTCCTTATCAGCATCCAGTATAGCCACCAAAGACACTTCGGGCAGGTCAAGACCTTCTCGCAGAAGGTTAACCCCAATCAGTACATCAATAACGCCCAAACGCAAGTCGCGGAGTATTTCCACCCGTTCCACCGTATCCACGTCAGAATGAATGTATCTTGATTTCATGCCCGCATTGCCCAGGTATTTGTTTAACTCTTCGGCCATTCTTTTGGTAAGGGTTGTAACAAGGGTTCTTTCTCCTTTCTCAGTTCGTAAGTTTACCTGGTACAGTAAATCGTCTATCTGGTTGAGGCTGGGCTTTATCTCTATAACAGGCTCAAGCAATCCTGTGGGTCTTATAAGTTGCTCTACCACAACTCCTTCTGATTTGTTAAGTTCGTAATCGGCTGGTGTTGCACTGACGAAAATTACCTGGTTTACAATGTTTTCAAACTCTTCAAATTTCAAGGGTCTGTTGTCCATGGCAGCCGGCAGCCGGAATCCGTATTCAACCAGGGTTTGCTTGCGAGATCTGTCGCCCCCGTACATGGCATGGACCTGAGGAATCGTTACATGGCTTTCATCAATGACCATAAGGTAGTCATCCGGGAAAAAATCCAGCAGACAAAAAGGTCGGGAACCCACCTGGCGTCCGTCAAAGTAGCGGGAGTAGTTTTCAATTCCCGAGCAATAGCCCAGTTCCCTTATCATTTCCAGGTCATAATTCACCCTGTCTTCGAGTCGTTTGGCTTCCAGGGGTCTTCCTATGTCATTGAAATACTCTACCTGTTTCACCATATCGTCTTGTATTTGCCTTATGGCCCCAGACATTCTGTCTTTGGAGGTAACAAAAATATTGGCTGGGTAGATGGCAATCTGGTCAAAACTATCCAGTTTATGTCCGGTAATGGGGTCAAAGCTTTCCAGGGTTTCAATTTCATCATCCCAGAAAATAATCCGAAACGCATGGTCTGCATATGCAGGAAAAACATCTACCGTGTCACCCTTTACCCTGAAAGTTCCCCGCGTAAAGTCTACATGGGTGCGACTGTATAAGCTTCCTACCAGTTGATGCAGCAATTTGTTCCGGCTGATTATATCTCCCCGGTTAATCCTTATAATGTTTTCATTAAAATCATCAGGATTGCCAATGCCATAAATGCATGATACAGAACTTACCACCAGCACATCTCTGCGACCCGATAGCAATGCACTTGATGCACTCAGGCGTAGTTTTTCAATTTCATCATTAATGGAAAGGTCTTTTTCAATATAGGTATTGGTGGTCGGGATAAACGCTTCCGGCTGGTAATAATCATAATAGGATACAAAGTACTCCACTGCGTTATCGGGAAAGAATTGTTTGAACTCACCATACAGCTGAGCTGCCAGGGTTTTATTATGGCTGAGGATGATGGTGGGTCTTTGAATTTTTTCAACCACATTGGCAATGGTAAAAGTTTTTCCCGAGCCTGTGACTCCCAGTAAAGTCTGGAAAGGGATGCCTGCCTCAAGGCCCTCAACAAGCTGTCTGATGGCTTCAGGTTGATCGCCGGTGGGACGAAATTCTGATTTGATTGTAAAAGGCATATCGGGTCTTTTGGCAAAAATAGGAATTATTGTTCTCTCTTAACCAAAAGAAAACAAAGAAGTGTTTCCGGATAGGCACATAATTTTGCAGCGAACAAGAAAAGAATCAAACAGCCGTAGGTTTGGTTATCATTATACCTGAGGTAGTTCTGCCTGTAAAACCATTGTCTTTTCGTGAGGAGAAGAATAAGTCTGACTGGCACTGGCTGCAGATTCCGGCTGTTTCAATGTTCTCAGGTTTTACTCCCAGGTCTGTTAATTGAATAAAATTGGCCCGCCACTGGTCAAACATGTATTTGCCTGTTTTGCTTGCAGGCTTTATTACATCCTTTGGGTTGACCATAGATCTTTTAACTTCTGAAAATACATCTTCACCTACTTCATAGCAGCATGGACCATTGGATGGCCCTATCCCTGCA
>SLPR01000565.1 GCA_007131895.1 Bacteroidales bacterium
CCGAATGCATTAATTTTTTTGTTACCGGTATTGTTTGATAAATAAATGAGCAGGTGCACATGGTTTGGCATAACCACATGATTAAAAACTTTCACATGCTTTTTGTAATTTTTTATCCCTTCTATGGAATCATTTGCAAACAGGCCCAAATTATTCAGCTCCATTTTACCATTCAATATTATCCCAAATGCAGGAATCATTTGGTGAGTGCAAATTGTTACAAAATAGCAGGCTTTTTTACGATAATCCCATTCTGAAAGTCTTGCCGAGCCAATCCTGTATTTTCCCTGGAAATAGTTCTCTCTGCTTTTATTTTATTCCATAGTTGCTCAAATTTCCATTTAAATTTACAAAACATGCAAAAAATAACCAAAAAAAACCTGTCCGAACCCATTTCCCGATACCCTGTAAAGACGCGCCTCTCCGGCGCGTCTCTTTTACTACACAACCAGAAGCTGTACAGACGCGCCTGACCGGCGCGTCTCCCAAAAGAAATTGGTACTTCTGCCAGTTTTGTAAGAAAAAGAATATCTTAATTGTATAATGTTCACGCTATCAGCTGTTAGTGTAGATAATGGGGTTTAGAACCTTTATGCTCTTAATACTTTTGTGTTTATGGAATATGCAAGTATTTAAAACCTAAATTTTCCACTGAAATAATATTGGAACCGAAAATTTAAACTGCTGATAGAATTAGTTTCTTGATGTTCCACTCCGTGGAGATATGTGAAAGGAGAGGTATATCTGAGACGCGCCAGGGAGGCGCGTCTGTACAAATCGTCAGGGAGTTAGTAAGTTGAGACGCGCCGCAAAGGCGCGTCTTTACAAAGGTTCATTGCCGGAAATAGGTGTCTGTTTTCCAGTTCAGAGGGTTTTCGCTGATATATTGATTGATTTTTTTATAGGATACTTCATTTCTGATTATATGATCATGAAAACGTTCATGCCAGCCAGGCTTAAAAAGACAATGAGCATGCAGAGTGAGAAACACAATATATTAGATTCGAACACTAAAGCTTGAACAATACTGAATATCTGGACATGAAGGCATTGCGTGTATAGCAATAATTCAGCAATACTATTGCAGAATTTACTTTGTGAGCTTCTTCCAGAGCCTGGCTGCCTGTTCCTTCGCTTCCTGCAAAACACTTTCTTCATCCAGCAGGGTATGCTTGCGGTTTTGTAGAACAAGCTTGCCCTGTGCAATCAGATGTTTTACGTGGCAAGCGTTCATTCCATAAAAGAAATGGCCTGCAAAATTATCGCTGTTAACCGGAGTGGGGGTGTCATAATCCAGGATTACCAGGTTATTCTCTCTGTCGCCGGTGAAGTTGTTGTTGTCAAGGTAATGATGGGGTCTGCGCAACCGGTTGTAAACGGTTTGAGGGTTCATCTTCTCATGGTTCATGCCCGTAAACCATGCCGTACGTGCACTGGCAAACATATCGCTGTGCATGCCGTCGGTGCCCAGCATGATGTTTTCTCCCAAATCCTTACCTGAGAAAACACCCACCTTGTTGTTGTGGTTGCTGTCGTAGTTGACCGCTATATGGGCCGGTGAGTTTTTCAGTAATGCCCGTTCCCTTTCATCCAGGTGTATTCCATGGACAAAAATGTTTTTCGGGAGCTCCAGAAATCCTGCATCGGCATATCGTTGCACGACTCTCTTGCCATATTTTTCCATACAGAATTTCTGATCAACGGGGTCTTCTGCCAGGTGGGCATGGATACCGGTGTTGAACTCCTTTGCCAGAGCAAGGGCTTTGTTCAGTGTAGGGTCTTCCACAGTAAAGCTGGCATGCAAACCCACCAATCCCTGGCGGTTTTGCAAATAGCTGCGTGTTTCTTCCAGGGCTTCGCCGGCTTTTGCTTTTCCGTTGCGGTCCGTAATTTCGTAGGCCAGCAGATGGCCGAGGCCGGCTTCATCCAGTGCGTTGGCGATAATCTCCAGTGAACCATGGGTATGTGCCGGCGATGAATGATGGTCGATAATGAAAGTGCAACCTGCTTTGGCCGCTGCAATGGCGGTTGCCAGGGCGCTGGAGCGGATCATGTCGGCGTCAAGTGCCCAGTCCAGTTGCCACCATACATACTGCAGCTTCTCGTGGAAGTTGGTGGGCGTTTGCGACGGTTGCGGCATCCCACGGGCAAGTGCTGAATAGATGTGATGATGAGCATTGACCAGCGAGCGGGTGATGTAGAGCCCTTTGCAGTCAAGGGTCTGTACTTTTTCAGGTAGGTTGGCCGGTGGGGTGAAATGGATGGCTCCCTTCAGTCCCTCTTCTACCCAGATATCCGTTGGGATAAATTCCAGGGTTTGCCAGTTGATGAATGTTCCGTTCTTCAGGTGTATCATAAGGGTTGATTGTTGGGGTTACACACAGCAGGTGAATGTTGCAGCAGTCTGGTTTTCTTTTGTCAGGTCTTTTCCCCGTTTTTCTCTCCGTTTTTTTGCCGGGGCATGGTTGGCTGCAAGGGAAGTTTTGTTCGCCTTATGCCATCGTACTGGCAGAAAGCATTGGCTACAGCTGCTGCCGTCGGCACCAGTCCAATCTCTCCCAGCCCTTTGGCTCCATAAGGTCCTACGGGGTCGGTCACCTCTACGCCAATGACCTCAATGGGGGGTGTTTGATGGGCCCTGAGGATTTTTAAATCCTTGAGTTGGGTGCTCAGCAACTGACCGTTTTCCATGGGGAGGTCTTCCGTAAGTGCGTATCCCAACCCCATGTGTACAGCGCCTTCAATCTGTCCTTCAAACAGGGTGGGGTTGTAGATTTTTCCTGCGTCGTGGGCAGCATATACTTTTTCGATTTTTCCTTCTTTATCCAGCACTACCAGCTGTGCTGCATAGCCGTAAGAATAATGGGTTACGGCATTCTTTTTCCTGCTGGAAGGTTTGCTGGTCCAGTTGCATTCCCAGCGTCCTTTGTATTTCTTGCCTGAGAGCTTCAGCAGGTCATACCGCTGCAGATCCTTTTTCAGTTTTATGCAGGCGTTGATGATGGCATTCCCCAACAAAACCGTACCTCTGGAGGATGTGGTCATACCGGTTTTTATCCCATGGCTGGTATCAACGATTACCTCTACAATTTCTGGTTTGATGCCGGTTTCCTCACATAGGGTCTGTGTGGCGATGGTATGGACTCCCTGTCCCATTTCGGTCCAGCCATGCTGAAGAATAAC
>SLPR01000348.1 GCA_007131895.1 Bacteroidales bacterium
AAATGCAGGAATCCTGGCGGCACAGATACTTGGAGCCGGAGATGAAGAAATAAGAGACAGAATTATTCATTTCAAAAAAGGGCTGGAAGATAAAGTGAAAACCATGAGCGAAGAAACCCGGGCTAAATTTGAGTAAAGCGGATTTTACCACTTCAACCAATTAATCAATTGTATGGCCTTGTTTTTGTCGGGGTTGCAGTGAAGAAGAAATTACACTCAAAATTTCAAACATATCAAAACAGCTTTAAAATGAACGACACACGCAAACAACTGGAAGAAGCATCAATCATAGCCTTGCGCGATTGCATGGGGCTGCAGAAAGAAGAAACACTTTTGATTGTTACAGACGAAATAAAACGCGATATCGGCCTCGCCTTGCACGAAGCCGGAAAGGAATTGTGCAAAGAGTCGGTATTGGTTGAAATCCAGTCCCGTGAAGTCAACGGCCAGGAACCACCAGTCTATGTTGCAGAAATGATGAAACAAGTTGACGTTGTGGTTTGTCCTACAGCCAAGTCGCTAACCCATACCGATGCAAGACGCAATGCGGTGAAAGAGGGCGTGAGAGTGGGTACCATGCCCGGTATTACGATAGACGCTATGGCCCGCTGTCTTAGTGCCGATTACGAGAAAATCATCGGACTAACTCACCACCTGGCTCAAAAACTGGAAGGAGTTTCAACTATCAGAGTCACCACTGCCAAAGGCACCGATATTACCATGCCTGTGAAAGACCGGAAAATTATTCCCAGTACCGGGGTGTTGAAAAATAAAGGGGAAAGCGGCAATCTTCCTTCGGGTGAAGTATACCTTGCCCCCTGGGAGGATGGCTCCAATGGAAAAGTAGTGATTGACGGTTCCATGGCTGGCGTAGGCGTTATCACAGAACCCATAGAAATAGAGGTGGTCAATGGATATGCCGAGCAAATAAAAGGCGGAATTGAGTCTCAGAAACTTATTGATCTGTTTGAAAAAGCTGGACGTGATGCCCGGGCTGTGGCCGAATTTGGTATCGGAACCAACTATAAAGCCAAACTCACGGGGATGATCCTGGAAGATGAAAAGGTATTCGGCACCATTCACATCGCATTTGGAAACAACCTTACCATGGGAGGAAATATCTCTGTCAACAGTCACCTCGACGGTCTGGTTACCGAGCCTAATGTGTGGTTCGATGATGAACTGATCATGGAAAAAGGTAAAATGGTGGGATATGATTTTTCTGAACAGACTCAATCTAAAATCTGAAATTCCTGAATCCCCAAAAACCGATAACCCAATAATATGGACCCAATAGCTCCTAAGAGATTATCCAAAAAGGCGCGCTTTACTTATGTGCTGGATTATTTTTTGAAACACCAGCCCATCGCAGAAACGGAGTTGAAATATACTTCTCCTTATGAGTTGCTGGTGGCGGTTATTCTTTCAGCCCAATGCACCGATAAGCGGGTGAATATGATTACCCCGCCCTTTTTCGAACGTTTTCCCACAGCTGAAAGCCTGGCTGAAGCGGGAGTGGAGGAAATTTTTGAATATATAAGGAGTTGTTCGTATCCCAATAACAAGTCTAAAAGTTTATTGGGAATGGCCCAAAAACTAACCACTGAGTTTGGCGGTATTGTTCCTGAAGATGTGGATGAGCTGCAGAAACTTCCCGGGGTAGGACGCAAAACTGCCAATGTGATTGCTTCGGTAGTCTATAACAAACCTGCCCTGGCCGTGGATACGCATGTGTTCAGGGTTTCGGCCCGTATTGGGCTCACTACCAATGCCAAAACACCCCTGGAAACAGAAAAACAGCTGTTGAAATACATTCCCGAAGACCTTGTGGCCATTGCTCATCACTGGCTCATATTGCATGGCCGCTATGTTTGCCTGGCGCGCAAACCCAAGTGCGAACAGTGCCCTTTGACAGAAATTTGCAGGTTTTACCAGAAGGAGAAGAAGATGGTGAAGTAATTTTTACGTCTGAATTATTGTACCCCGAATACGAATCTTATAAGCCGGGTCCTTTAAAGGTGGTGAATAAAATCCTGAGCTCTTTCTTTTTTTTCCTAAAAATGTATTCTGCACTCCTGCGTTTAATTGTCTAAGCTTAGCTTGAGGATTTGAAAGAACTGCGCAATTAAAAAAATCAGGGTTGCTATGTAAAACAGCAACCCTGATTTTTTATGACATGAACGAATTATTGTTCATTATGACACATCACTACCTCTTACTTCAAAGGATACTTTTGCGTTTACGGCATAAGAAACAATTTTGTTGTTTTCTACATTAGCATTCATGTTTTCAATGTAAATAGACTTAATGTTTTTCACTGTCTTAGCAACTTCAGACACCGCATTTTCAGTTGCCTCGGTAAAACCTTTGTCTGATGCTCCAATAACTTCAATTACTTTTACAATCATAATCAACCTCCTCTAAATTTAAATTCAACAAAATATTTGTCTTTAACTGTTTGAAAAAATCATACCAGTATAATTCGGGGTATTATACATGCAGGGATTACAGCCTATACACTCCTAAACAAATCATTTGCAGGTATACTGATGCCTAAAGATTTCTACAGTTTTGTAGAAATGTGTCTACATCCTAAACCCCTGATATAACGCAGGGAATCTTTTGTCAAGAGCATTTTCTTTCTAACTCTGGATTAAATATTATCCTCTTTTACCCATTCCCGTGCAGTAATTGCTTCCTTGTCCGAGAAAAATCTTACTTCTCCAGATATAAAAGGCTTGCTTACTTTAGCTGTTTTTTCAACTACTGAGCTGTTCCCAACAATGGCCAGCTTATCCAGATTTTTAATGTGCTTGAAAAATGTTTTGATATCTTCCCATAATGCCTGAGGTTCTATGCCTTCAATATCCTCAGGTTCAATTTCAATATATACTTTTTGCTTATCATACTCTCTGCTGTTCTTATCCAGTAAAGCATTGAGTTTGTCATAATCTGTTTTTTCAATTTTACCTTTCACTTTAAAAGCTACCAGGTCGTCTTTCGTAAAATCAAGTATTGTAAACATAATATCAATTTTTAAAGTTTTACTTTATCTAAACACACCTATTACGGCGGCTATCATCAGGGCAAGAAGGAAAATCCAGAATATAAAGCTGATAGCAAGCACCGGCACCTCCTCGTCAGGGCCTTCAGTAATATTTTCCCTGGGAGATCGATTTGCA
>SLPR01000569.1 GCA_007131895.1 Bacteroidales bacterium
CCAGAAAGTACCCCAGGTAAACTGTGCCCATATCATTCCGGTGATGATACCCAGAAATCCGAACATCAGCCCGGTTTTCACCGTGGCATTGGCCATGCGGTCATAGCGGGGATCGAATTTATGCAAATGCATCAGGCTGAAGATAAACCCTGCAAACAAAATAAAAATCATGGAAAACCACATCCCTACGTGGAAATAGATATTGCGGATGGTTTGTTCCACAACCAGCAGGCTGGGCACTTCAAACAACAAGCCACCCAGTATCACCCACAACATGATAAGGATGGTAAGGATTCTCCAGCTGTATCCAAGTATTTTTTTGTTCATGAATCAATCGTTTATCTGTAAATCGTATTATCTGCCCATTCTCTCGTCTCAACCTTATTTTCTGCCTTTGCGCTGTCGTGAGCAGTGTACTATTAAATTACCACTATTTCGCAGCGCCGTTTTGGTTTGCGTTTCGAAACCCGGGGTTGCGCTCCTTAGCCTGTCGGCTATGTTGCTCCACCCCGGGCTATTATTGTTTGAGCCCTTCAGGCTCAGTTTTTTTACTTTTCTCTTTTCGTTCTTCTCTTAACAACCCGGATGCTTCCAGTTCCTCCGGAAGCTGGAAGATCCTACGGATCTTTTCTCTTTTCTCTTTTCTCTTTTCACTCAAAAAAATTATTCCCTCCAAAGATACGGAAACAAAATACCCGACAATGTTAAAGCAATTGAAATCAGCAGCAAAATCACCAGCATATCGGGCAGTACAGTGGCCAGTGGTGAGCCACCGATAGCAGCAGCCGATGCTCTTATCAGCAGCAGGATCATTGGCAGAATCAGGGGAAATCCCAGCACAGCCATCAGGGTAAAGTTGTTTTTGGTTTGTCCGGCAATGGCCGACACCATGGTGAGGATGGCAGCAAAACCGGCCACCCCGGCAAGCAATACCAGCCACCAGGCAGCAGGATTCTGAACCATGCTTCCCATAAACACCGTAAAGAGCAGGTATCCCAGTATCCCCATGGCAAACATGACCAGGGTATTGATAAAAATCTTGGAAAAAATTACTGAAGCAGGAGATGCCAGGCAATACAGGTAGAGTTTTCGCCCGGCGGTTTCGTCGCTGAAGCTTTTCAGCACCAGGTTGATAGAAGCGAAAGCCATGATGATCCAGAACAGGGCATTCCAGGTCTGGGCCGTCATGGCTCCCTCAAAAGCCAGGTAGCAGATAAAGATGGTAGAAACCAGGTAGAGCAGAATGCCGCCCAGGGCATGCTTTTGACGCCACTCCAGCTGAAGTTCCTTTTGCATCAGGCTAATGGTTTCGCGGGGTATCATGCTGTGAATTTTAATTCAGGCAAAGATACACCAATTAACCTGATTGCAAAAGACCCGGTTATTTTTTGACAAACCGTCCCTGCCAGGTTTGGTTGGCTGAGCTGAGACGGAGAACATACACTCCATTGTCTAAATGATTGACATCCATACTTATGTTGTTTCCTGCCAGATAGTCAGAAACCTGAAGTTCCATAACTGTGGAGCCCAGAATATTCATAACTTCCACCTTGATGGAATTGCCGGAAAAATCTTTTCCCTTATGCAACCTTACATTGAGCAACTGAGCGGCAGGGTTCGGAAAAATTTCCATAGTTGTTTCAGCCATCAGGATGTTTTGGGTATTCACAGCACCCACCATGTAGGTTTCCTCTACTTCACACCCTTCGGCATCAGTGATGATTACGGTATAGGTTCCCGCTGCAAGGTTGGTAACCACAGATGACTGTGATCCGTGCGACCAGCTGAAAGTATAATCCGGGACTCCTCCTGTAACAGCCAGGATAATGGAACCGTTGTTCTGTCCTTCGCCAGGATTGTTGATGGTAGCATTAACTTCCAGGGGAGGATTGCCCTGAAGGGTATATGAGGCCTGAAAAATACACTCATGAAAATCTCTCAAAGTAACCGAATACTCGCCGGCCGGAACATCCAGTAAATCCCTTACACTGTCGCCGGTGCTCCAGATGTAGGTATAGGGCGAGGTGCCCCCTTGTGTGGTAAGGTGGATGCTTCCCGATTCTTCATTGGCACAAACAATATGACTTATGGCCGCGCTGGCTTGCAGCAGACTGGGTTCATTCACCCAATAACTCTTAACAGCCAGGCAGTCTCCGTCTGTAACCCTTACAGTATAAATTCCGGCAGTAAGTCCGCCCAGGTGAGAAGTGGTGCTTTGCTGAGCATCGTCCCACAGAAATTCCGGGGCATTGGCATTTTCAAGGGTTAGCACCAGAGAACCATCTCCAAAACCATGACAGGTTACATTGTTAATTGCCGCAGTGATGGAAGGAGATCCCTCATCGCTAACATTTACCGCCATGATCAATTCGCAGCCGTCTTCATTGAGGATACTGATGAGGTATTGTCCGGCAGCAAGATTTTCCAGCTGGAAACCCTGAGTATCGGTTTTATCTTCGCCACCTTCATCACCGTCACCGTTTTCGTCACCACCGTCATCACCATTGTCATCGCCGTTATCATCATTGTCTGTCAGCAGTGTATAAATGTACTGCATTCCTTCTTCTGCCGGCATGATAGAAATGGCGCCGGTTTCTTGTCCGCAGCCTTCCGCATTGATCGTTTCCCATGTAACCTGGGGCATCTGGCCAAAATTCTCTATTTCAAAGGTAATCGCACCTGCACAACCAAAATCGTCGGTCACTTCCACCTGGTATACCCCGGGAGCAAGCTCACCGGCTTGTGGTTCTGTATGTCCGGTGGACCATTCAAACACAAATGGCTCCTGACCGTTGAGCAGTTCGATGGAAGCAAATCCATTGTCCAGTCCGCAGCTTGCGTGTTCTCTTTCCAGTGCCGGCTGCAGTTCGTATACATCAATGGCCACAGTTGCTGAGCCATTAAATGCACAATCGTTGCTATCGGTTACGGTAAACGAATACGTTCCGGGAGTCAGGTTGTGCTGGGTAGCCTCATTGCTTCCTGCAAAATCATTCCACTGATAAGTGAAAGGAGCTTGTCCCCCTTCGGGTTGCAAAGTTATGGTGCCACTTGCAGAGCCACAGAAAGCATCGGTGGCACCCACAGAAACAGGAAGGTTTGCAACATTTCCCACTTCGATATTGAGTATCACCTCACAATCATTGGCATCGATTATGGTAACACGATATATTCCTGG
>SLPR01000529.1 GCA_007131895.1 Bacteroidales bacterium
AGTGTGCAAATTTATGGAAAAAATGCTGTTAACCCTATAGCTATATTCAAAATCCCTATTTATGGGGATATGGGTGGTTTTTTGTTAATGGAAAAAATATAACCCTACTGAGGAAATCAAGGTCTGCCTTATTTACCTTTATTCTTTTAAAATGACTTTTTTATTTCATACTTTTGTAGTTTCATTAAGGTTTTTCAAAGTATAACGATAATGACATTGCAGTCAGGAGACTTGTTGTCAAGGATTAATTCTTCATCTGATCTCAAGGGGCTTAACCCGGAGCAACTTCAACTGCTGTGTGAAGAGCTGCGAGACTTTATTATCGATGCTGCCTGTATCAATCCCGGCCATTTTGGTGCCAGCCTTGGGGTAGTAGAACTTACAGTAGCATTGCATTACGTTTTTAATACGCCCTACGATAAACTGGTTTGGGATGTTGGTCATCAGGCTTATGCCCACAAGATACTTACCGGACGAAGGGATTCTTTTCATACCAACAGAAAATATAACGGTGTCAGTGGCTTTCCCAAGATGAGTGAGAGTCCGTTTGACGCTTTTGGTACCGGTCATTCCAGTACCAGCATTTCTGCTGCCCTGGGCATGGCCATTGCTTCCGACCTGAAAAACGACAAAGACCGCCATCATATAGCCGTTATCGGTGATGGCAGCATGACTGCCGGGATGGCTTTTGAAGCCATGAACCATGCAGGTGTAGCCAATGCCAACCTTTTGGTAGTGCTCAATGACAACGGAATTGCCATTGACAAAAACGTGGGAGCGCTCAAGGAATATCTTACCGACATTACTACTTCAAGAACATATAACAAGCTCAAGGATGAGGTATGGAATATACTTGGGTCCATAAGCCGATACGGCCCCAATACCAGGGGACTGATACAAAAGCTTGAGAATGCCATAAAAACTTCTTTGCTCAAGCAAAGCAATTTCTTCGAGTCGCTAAATTTCAGGTATTTTGGTCCGGTTGACGGGCACGACATCCATCATTTGACAAAGGTGCTCAACGATTTGAAGCATATCAAAGGTCCCAAGCTGCTGCATGTACTTTCGGTGAAAGGAAAGGGTTATCCTCATGCAGAGAAGGAGCAAACCAAATTTCATGCTCCCGGGTTTTTTAATAGAAAAACCGGTGAATTAAAAATTGCTCCCTGCGAAAAAGACAAGCCCCCAAAATTCCAGGTTGTTTTCGGGCAAACTATTCTTGAACTTGCACGCGAAAACCCCAATATTGTGGGTATAACTCCTGCTATGCCCAGTGGCTGTTCGTTGAATATTATGATGAGCGCAATGCCGGAAAAGACTTTTGACGTAGGGATTGCAGAACAACACGCGGTTACTTTTGCTGCCGGGCTGGCAGCTCAGGGTCTGGTTCCGTTTTGCAATATTTATTCCTCGTTTTTCCAGCGGGCTTACGATCAGGCAGTACACGATGTTGCACTGCAGAACCTGCCTGTGATATTCTGTCTTGACAGGGCAGGGCTGGTGGGAGAGGACGGCCCCACGCATCATGGAGCGTATGATCTCTCTTTTTTGCGCTGCATACCCGGTTTTACCATTGCCTCGCCAATGAATGAGCAGGAACTCCGAAACCTGATGTATACTGCTCAGCTTAAGCCCGCCGGTCCCTGGGTTATCAGATATCCGCGTGGTAATGGCGTAATGAAGGATTGGAAAACACCTTTTGAAGAGATTCCCATGGGCAAAGGCAGAAAACTCAGAGAAGGGAAGGACATTGCCATAATTACCATTGGCCCTGTGGGAAATGATGCGTTAAAGGTGTGCGATGAACTAAAGAAGACCAAAAATATAAAAGCTGCTTTGTATGATCTGAGGTTTGTAAAGCCCCTCGACCATGAGTTGCTGCATGAAGTCTTTTTGCATTTTGATAAAATCATTACCATTGAAGATAATGCAGTAACCGGGGGCATGGGAAGTGCTGTTCTTGAGTTTATGGCCGACAATAATTATCATGCGAAAATAAAAAGATTGGGAATTCCCGATTATTTTGTCCAGCATGGCACACTCAATGAGCTTCACAAGGAGTGCGGGTATGATTACAACTCCATCCTGAGAGAAGTGACCGAAATCTGCAAGACGAGTTTTGCGTTGTCTGCAAGCTAAGCAGATGCTATAAGGAATTAAAAAAACGATAATATTTTAGAATTTGAACGATTTATTGAGTTTCATGGATGATCACCAGGCGGTGATTCTTGCTTTCGGATTGACTCTTTTTGCAGGACTTTCTACAGGGATAGGAAGTGCCATTGCTTTTTTTACTAAAACTACCAATACCAAATTCCTTTCTGTATCTCTGGGCTTTTCGGCGGGGGTTATGATTTATATTTCCTTTATGGAAATTTTGCCCAAAAGTATTGAAATAATGACTGATGATGCGGGACTTAGAACCGGACATTTCTTAGCTATTGTTGGATTTTTTGTGGGGATGCTTGTAATTGCTATCATCGATAAACTCGTACCCTCCTTCGAAAACCCACATGAAATAAAAAAGGTGGAAGATCTCGAGGATACCCGCGAAACCGAAAAAAAGAGAAAACTCTACCGAATGGGAATGATGTCAGCTCTTGCCATTGCTATACACAATTTTCCCGAAGGGCTTGCTACTTTCATTGTGGCATTGCAAGATATTAAACTGGGCTTTCCCATTGCCATTGCCATCGCCATTCATAACATTCCCGAAGGAATTGCGGTTTCGGTTCCGATTTATTACGCTACCGGAAGTCGTAAAAAAGCTTTTAAATATAGCTTCCTGTCGGGGCTTGCCGAGCCTGTGGGTGCACTTTTTGGTTTTCTTATCCTGATGCCCTTTATGAATGACATCCTCTTCGGTTTTATTTTTGCTTCCGTGGCGGGCATTATGGTTTTTATTTCCATCGATGAGTTGCTTCCTGCTGCAAGAGAATATGACCAACCCCACCTTTCTCTTTATGGTCTCATGGGCGGAATGGCGGTAATGGCCCTAAGTTTGATTCTGTTTCTCTGACAGATAAAATCACCGAATTGGTTTGTATTGTTTTGATTTTAATTAGATAAATAATGAACTACAAAGAGAATTAAAATCTCTTAGTCCGGAAAAAAATAAAAATAATGCATCTTGATTTGAATAATAATTAATACATTTGCAAT
>SLPR01000345.1 GCA_007131895.1 Bacteroidales bacterium
CGGGGGAGATACTTCCTTTTCTACCGGAACATCGGGTTTCTTTTCTGCAACAGGCTCTTTCTTTTCCTCCAAAGGCTTCTCAGCTTTGGGCTCAGGTTTTTCCTCTTTTTTGGAGGGAGCTTTCCCGCTTAGCTTGTCTGCGTCCATTTTTCCCAGAATTTTGGGACCCGATAGTTTTACCTTTTCGCTGGCTTCAGGCTCAGGCTTTTTCTCTTCCTCAGGCTTTTTGCTTTCTACCATGGAAGATTTCATATCCTTGATCAGCAGTTCCTGCTCTTCGGGTTCTTCCTCCTCTTTGTCTTTGCTCGCAGCAACCTCTTTAACGTCCTCCTGATCCTTACTGCCTTCGGGAATTGAAATGCTCTCCCTTTTGGTAATACTTAAACCGGTTTTACGGACCTCATCTTTAAGGCTTTTTTCTTTTTGAAATTCCTTGGCCAACATTTCATAGGCCTCCTGAGATAACTTGGTATTGGGATTAGAGTCAATGGACATACCTTTCTTAGCAAGAAAATCAACGATGGTAGATGTACCAATGTTAAACTCCCGTGCAATTTTACTTAATCTTAATACTTTGGTGCCCTCAGTCATATTGGAATTTCGATTTACAAAATAGTTTTGAAGCCTTTGAAAAATGTTTGCAAAGTTATATAATTTATTCAAATTCTGCTCTTAATATGCTTAATACTTCCTTAATAGTTTCTTCTTCAAGGTCTACTCTCAAGACGAGATCAGAGAGAGACTGGTTGATGATACTTTTGGCAGTATCCAACCCAACAGCCTTAAACTGGTCAATGATCCACTGTTCGATTTCGTCGGAAAACTCCTGAATATCAACATCCTCAGAGTCATGTTCGGAATCCCGGTACACATCGATTTCATAGCCGGTAAGACTGCCGGCCAGTTTGATATTAAACCCTCCTTTACCAATGGCCATGGAAACCTGATCAGGTTTCAGGAAAACTTCAGCTCTTTTGGCCGCCTCATCAATGTTGATGGAGGTAATCTTGGCAGGACTCAATGCCCTTGAGATATACAGGTTGGGATTGGAAGTATAATTGATAACATCAATGTTTTCGTTCCGCAGCTCCCTGACAATGCCATGGATTCTGGAACCTTTCATACCCACGCAAGCGCCAACAGGATCTATACGGTCATCATAGGATTCAACAGCTACCTTTGCTCTCTCGCCAGGTGAGCGTACAATTTTTTTAATGGTTATCAACCCATCATGTACTTCCGGCACTTCCTGTTCAAACAATCTCTCCAAAAAAACATTGGATGTACGGGAGAGGATAATCAAAGGATTGTTGTTTTTGATTTCAACCCGTGCCACAACCGCTCTTACCGTATCACCTTTATGAAAACGGTCGGAGGGGATTTGTTCTGTTTTGGGCAAAATCAGCTCAATATTCTCATCGTCGAGAGCGAGCAGTTCTTTTTTCCATACCTGGTAAACCTCCGCGGTAATAAGATCCCCTACCTTTTCCTGGTATTTTTTATAAATACTGTCCTTCTCCAGCTCCAGAACTTTGGTGGCAAGATTTTGCCTGATGGAAAGGATTTCGCGCCTTCCAAAGTCAGACATTTTCACCGGCTCCGATACTTCTTCTCCAATTTCAAAGTCGGGTTCAATCCTGATAGCTTCCGAATATGCAATTTCCTGATTGGGGTCTTCCACAGCACCATCTTCAACGATCATACGGTTGCGCCATACTTCAAGGTCGCCCTTGTCGATATTTACGATAATGTCAAAATTTTCGTCAGAGCCATACTTCTTCAGCAACATATTGCGAAAGACATCTTCCACGATGATCATCATAGTGGAGCGGTCAATATTTTTTAACTCCTTAAATTCGGAAAACGACTCTACCAAATTTATACTTTCCATTTGCCAGTTATATTAAAAACAGATTTTACTAAATATTTTTATTGCTAATCATTGCTTTTGAAAGACACCTGAACCTTAACTTCTTTAGCCTTGGCATAGGGAATGGTTTGTACGGGGTCTTCCTGAGGTTCTTTGTCTTTCCTTTTCTTCTTGGGAAGCTCCTTTTCAATGGTAAAACCCTCATCATCGGCTCCCAGCAGCTTTCCTTTTATTTTTTGTCCTTCCTCATTTACATATATTATTTCTCTTCCTACATTCTTCCTGAATTGCCGCGGCATAATCAACGGCTTTGAAACTCCTACGGAAGAAACTTCCAGCTCATAGTCTTCAATATCGCGGTCAAAAGTGGATTCAATAAGCTTACTCACCTCTGCACAAGAACTGATAGGAACACCCTCATCTCCATCCAGAAAAACACTTACCTGGTTACCTGAAGCCACCCTGACCTCCACAAGAAAGAGTGAAGTATCTGCAAGATGATCTTCAACCAGTTGGACAATTTTATCTTTTTCTAACATAAATATGCTTGTTTCCGCTTTTTAAAAATTTCAGGATCCAGTCGGTGAAACATTATTTGTTGATTTTCAGCTTTTTAACAAACCTGCCCCGGCATGCTCCAATAAAACAGGGGACTGTAGGGTCCCCTGAACATAAGATGCTTACGCAAATTATGCGGCAAAGTTAATCAAATTTTATAACAATGCAAAAAATGTTCTGAATTTTAGGCAATTACATGCAAATTCTTTACAATCAGGTGGCATTTACCCGGATTTTGCGGCAACAAAGCCATTGCTGCTTTTCTGTAACAAAACGTAATTGCCAGATTCTCATCAGAAAACCCGGACAAGGAGAATAACAGAGGCTGAGCTTGTTTAAACGTTGATTGTAAGCACTCGCTTACACGCTATAACAGGCTCAGCCTAATATGTTTCAAGGTTCCCGGGAGGGTTCCCGGGATTGAAAAATCAGAAAAGTCTCATGTACAACTGGTAATAGTATTCAAACACTTCACCCGATGTTTCTGCAAGTTCAGTCTGTTGTTCCATGGCAGTCAGATGGCTGATGCGTTGCAATATGGCCAGGGATTCCTGCATAGCGCTTTCAAGATTTCTCTGGCGGTGTTGACCAAAAGAAAAATACCAGGCAAGGTTTTGCTCTTCCCAGTCAAGCATTCGTTCAAATATCTCATTGCCCTTTTCAAAGGCACCTGCACTGTAGTAGGTTTCTGCCATGAGAAGGCTGAAATAGTTATACGGCACGTTGTGTTCGGGCATTATCTCAAAAGCATAATCCAGCACCTCAATGGCTTTTTCGGGTTGTCCTTCATTTAACAGAGCTGATGCCAGCCTGTGAAAAATGTTTCTGAAGTTTACCGTCAGCCTTACATGGTCTTCGCTAAGGTATACCGAGGGATCATAGATATTGCCCCACTGGAATTTGTTCATAATATTATCATAGAGGATACGGGTATTTATCCTTCCGGTCTGTGCATCAGACCTTCTGCTTTTGATGGGTACCAGCCTGTAGGCCATCCCTTCAAGCTGAAAATATTCCTCAAGCCCGATGTAAGCTTCTGCCCCTGTAGTGATGGCAAAATATACGGGCCGTTCCCAGTTATTGGTAGCCAGGAAGTCGAGTACCATCAGGTTGTTTTTCTGGATGCCACCGGCCGAAGCAGGAAACTCCCATTCTACCGCATCTACTATCAGATGGGCATCTTCAGGTGCTACCGTACCGTTTTGCACCACAGTGGCCGAATCCACCGGGATTCGAAACTTTCTTGTGGGCACAAAGTTCTCCATACGTCTGCCGATGCGCCTTTTGTTGTCTCCTGTAACAAAGTTGATGATACTTCTCAGGTTGATATATTGACCTTCCAGTCGCGGATCTTCCACAAAATAGAGAAAATCTCTTGTGCCATCAATGTATTGATGAGGTTCAAGGCTAAAGGGAACCGGATCTGCTTCGTAGGTTTTTCTTCTCATCATTCCATCAATATACCAATCGGTATTCAGGAGGCTGAGGTTTACTACTTTAATGTCCGTTCGTATGCCTTCCACTTCCTGGACATACCAGAGGGGGAAGGTATCGTTGTCGCCCATGGTGAAAATGATGGCATTGGGAGCACAGGATTCCAGGTAGTTAATGGCTACATCCCGGGTTACATAACGGCCTGAACGATCGTGATTGTTCCAGTTTTCTTTGGCCATGATGGTGGGCACCAGCAAAATACAAAGTGCAGTACCCGCGATGGCTGAATATTTTCCGCCCAGCTTTTGCTGCAATGCATGAATGAGTGAAAGTGCGCCCAGCCCTATCCAGATGGAAAAAGCATAGAAGGATCCAATATATGAATAATCCCTTTCTCTGGGCTGAAACGGCGTTTGATTGAGGTATACGATGATAGCAATACCGGTCATCAGGAACAATAACCCTGTTACAAGGGCATCATCTGGTCGTCTGCGGGCCTGGAACACCAGGCCAATCACCCCCAGAATAAATGGCAGCATATAGTATTTGCTGTGCCCGCGATTGGAAGTAATGCTTTCCGGAAGATTGTCCTGCGGACCCACAAAAATATTATCAATAAACTTGATTCCTGTCATCCAGTTGCCCCGTGTGGCCTCTCCATGCCCCTGCAAATCATTCTGCCGTCCTGAAAAATTCCACATCAGGTACCTCATATACATGTGTCCAACCTGGTAGCTGAAAAAGAATCTGAGATTTTCGGTAAATGTAGGCTTGTTGATTACCTGGGTACTGCCGTCGCGGCGTTGAACTCTTACCGGTCTTCCCTGTACCTTTCCCCAGCTTTCATAGGCCCTTACATGGTGGGCCCGGCTGCTCCACATACGTGGGAAAATAGTCATGAAATCCTGATTATAAACCGGCACTGTACCTTCATTGCGATTGATCACAACATACCTGCCCTTCTCCGAATCTTTTCGCCATACCAGGTGTCCGTCTTCAATATCATCGATAGGTGCATTGTAATAAGGCCCGTAGGTTAAAGGCCAGGTTCCGTATTGCTCTCTACCCAGGTATGCTTTCATGGAAAGGGCATCTTTGGGGGCATTTTCATTGATGGGAACATTGGCGTTGGAACGGATCACCAGCATCAAAAATGAAGTATATCCGATGAGGATAAACATAAAAGCCAGAATGATGGTATTAAAAAGTACTTTTTTCTTCTTATGTGTCCAGTACAGTCCAAAAACGATCAGTGAAATAATAAGTAAAAAGTAAACTATGGTTCCCGAGTGAAAAGGCATTCCCAGACTGTTGACAAAAAACCGCTCAAACCACCAGTCCAGGGTTAAAACTCCGGGAATAAAAACATTCTGAATAAACCCAAGCAGCGCAAAGGCGACAATACCAGTGAGAATGATTCCCTTTCGGGTAGCTTTAAATTTCTTGAAATAATAAACAAATACGATAGCCGGAATTGCCAGCAGGTTGAGCATGTGAACACCTATAGACAAACCGATGATAAAAGCAATCATCACCAGCCATTTCAATGAATCGGGCTCATGTTCGGTAGCTTCCCATTTTAAGATGGCCCAGAAAACAAATGCTGTGAGAAATAAAGAGGTAACATACACCTCTGCTTCCACTGCCGTAAACCAGAATGAATCGCTAAAAGTAAAGGTTAAACCACCCACGATACCTGCACCCCATACTGCCCAGGTTTTGGCACTGGAAGCATCAGCCGTGATTTTCAGCACTCTGTGCCCGAGCATACTGATGGTCCAGAAAAGAAACATTACCGTGAGGCCTCCGGCCACTGCCGACATGGAATTGATCCAGAACGCCACCCTGGAAACATCTCCCAAAGCAAGCAAAGAGAACATCCTTGCAAGCATCTGGTAAAGAGGGGCTCCAGGGGGATGAGCAATCTGCAGTTTAAAAGAAGTGGCAAGACGCTCTCCTGCATCCCAGAAACTGGCAGTAGGCTCAACCGTTAACATGAAAACTGTTGTAGCAGCCAGAAACATTGACCAGCCTAGGATGTTGTTAACACTTTTAAATGATTTGAAGTCCATTGGTTGTGTGATTGATGACAGAATTGCAATTAATGTTTGGTATGCAGATGGTTTACAGCCTGCGAAGATAATAAGAAATTCATACCACTTGCTGTGATTTTAACAATCATTTGGGGATAGTTACTGTTTATTTGTTATCTATGCGGGCGCTATCTGCTTCAGACTTCCCTCATGAATAAATCATAATAATAATCAAATACTTTCTCTGCTTTTTGCGCTAAATCCTCTTGTCCAAAAAGCTTGCTCAATTGAGTTATCCGCTGAACAACAATCAGTGACTCCTGCTTGCTGCTCTCCAGTCTTCTGGCACGGTTGCCGGAGAAAGAGTAATAGTAACGCAGGTTTTGTTCTTCCAATTCAACCATTCTTGTAAAAATCTCTTCACCTTTTTCCGGTGCACCGGCATTATAATAGACCTCGGCCAGCAGCATGGTAAAGTAGCCATATGGGATATTGTGCTGGGGCATTACTTCCATGGCCCTGTCCAGCACTTCAATGGCTCTTTGGTTATCACCTTCAGCTACCAGTGCCTCTGCCAGCCTGCGGAAAGTATTCCTGAAGCCGGTACTCAGCCTTACATGATCTTCCTGCAGATACACCGACGGATCGTTCATATTGCCCCACATAAACTTATTCATAAGATGATCGTAAAGGATGCGGGTATTGACCCTGCCGGGTTCCGACCGCTCATCCATAGGCGTTCTGATGGGCACCAGCCTGTAAGCCAGGCCATCCAGCTGAAAATATTCTTCCAGACCGATAAAAGCCTCCGGTCCTGTGGTGATGGCAAAATAAACCGGACGTTCCCAGTTGTTGGTGGCCAGAAAATCAAGCATCAGAATATTGCTTTTGGTAACTGCCCTTGAAGGAAACTCCCATTCTACAAAATCTACAATCAGGTGGGCATCTTCAGGAGCAACAGTACCGTTGTCAACCACTTTAGCCGAATCTACCGGGAGGCGAAACCTGCGTGTGGGGAAGTAATTGTCTGTAAACTGTCCGAAATTTCTTTTATTCTGGTCGTTGGCTATAAAACTGATAACGCTTCGCAAATTCACATACTGGTCTGCCAGTCGCGGATCTTCCATAACATACAACACATCACGGGTGCCATCACGATACTGCAGGGGTTCAAGGGTAAAAGGCAGGGGATCCGCATCATAGGTTTTGCGTCGCATCATCCCGTCGATATACCAGTCGGCATTGAGCAGACTCAGGTTCACCACTTTAATGTCGGTGCGCACTCCTTCTACCTCCTGGGCGTACCACAGGGGAAAAGTATCGTTGTCGCCCAGGGTAAAAATGATGGCGTTGGGAGCACATGACTCCAGGTAATTAATGGCCACATCACGTGTAACATACCTTCCGGATCGATCGTGATTGTTCCAGTTCTCTTTGGCCATTACAGCCGGAACCAGCGCAAGACAAAGCACTGTTGCCGCAATGGCTGATAGCTTGCCGTTGAGCTTTCTCTGCAAAAGGTCGGATAGTGCCAATACTCCCATTCCCACCCAGATAGAGAAGGCATAAAAAGAACCTATGTAGGAATAATCCCTTTCACGGGGTTGCCAGGTCTGGTTAAGGTAAATGATGATGGCAATGCCGGTCATGACAAATAAAAGACCTACCACCAAAGCATCTTTGGGATTTCTTCGGTATTGAAATACAAAACCGGCAATTCCCAATATAAAAGGAAGCAGGTAATAGCGACTGTGGCCGGGATTTCCGGTTATACTTTCGGGCAGTTGGTTCTGTGGCCCATGGAATAGCTGGTCTACAGGTTGTATTCCACTGATCCAGTTGCCCCGATGGGGTTCGCCATGTCCCTGGATATCATTTTGTCTTCCTGAAAAATTCCACATCAGGTATCTCATGTACATGTGCCCCAGCTGATAAGAAAAGAAGAATCTCAGGTTTTCGGCAAAGGTAGGTTTGTTTACTATTTCTACATTGCCATCCCTTCCCTGCACCCTTACGGGTCGTCCCTGCACTTTCCCCCAGCTCTCATAGGTGCGTATATGGCTGTTGCTTCTGTTGCTCCACATGCGCGGGAAAATTGTCATAAATTCGGGGTTGTACGAATAGTCCATGGCATGATTGACAATCACATACCTGCCTTTCGCATCATCCTTGCGCCAGATGGGGCGTGTTTCTTCAACTGCTTCTACCGGGGCATTGTAATAGGGCCCGTAGAGCAAAGGCCAGCTGCCATATTGCTCCCTCCCAAGATAAGCTTTCAGTGCGAGAGCATTTTTGGGCGCATTTTCATTGATGGGCACATGGGCATTGGAACGAATTACCAGCATCAGAAAAGAGGTGTAACCTATCAGGATAAAGGTAAAGGCGAGAATAATGGTATTGAAAATTACCTTATTCTTTTTATGGGTATAATACAATCCGAAAACAATGGCGGAGATTAGAAGCAGAAAATAAAACAGGGTTCCCGAGTGAAAGGGCATTCCCAGTGCATTCACAAAAAACCTCTCAAACCACCAGTCAACGGTTAGTACTCCCGGAATAAAAACATTCTGAATGAAACCCAGCACTGCAATGGCAACAATCCCGGTAATAATGATTCCTTTGCGTGTGGTCTCAAATTTTTTGAAATAATAAACAAAAACAATGGCCGGAATAGCAAGCAGGTTAAGCATATGGACACCAATAGATAGTCCTATCACAAAAGCAATAAGTACGAGCCATTTGAGCGAATCCGGCTCATGTTCAGTGGTTTCCCATTTGAGTATAGACCAGAAAACAAAGGCAGTCATAAAAAGTGAAGTAACATATACTTCTGCTTCCACTGCAGTAAACCAGAATGAATCGCTGAAAGTGAGGGTGAGCCCTCCAACAATCCCTGCTCCCCAAACGCCCCAGGTCCTGGCACTACCGGCATCTGCAGCAGCTTTTAATACACGATGTCCGAGCATGGAAATGGTCCAGAACAAAAACATTACCGTCAGGCCACCGGCCACGGCCGACATAGCATTGATCCAGAATGCCACCCTCGACAAATCGCCCATTGCCAGCAAGGAAAACATGCGTCCCAGCATCTGATAAAGCGGGGCACCCGGCGGGTGCATAACCTGCAGTTTAAAAGCACAGGCAATCCGTTCACTGCAATCCCAGAAACTGGCGGTGGGTTCAAGGGTTAACATAAACACCGTGGTAGCCGCAAAAAACAGCAGCCAGCCCAGCAGGTTGTTGACAAAAGTGTAAGACCTGAAATTCATGAGTTGTACGATTGATTAGGTAGCTCTTTTATGGATTATTTTCCGGCATTGCCTTTCTTTACCGGACAGTATAATTTCTCCATGTGGAATCACAATAATGCTGCAACAGCTATTTTTAAAACGCCCAATCCGGCCATTTCTTGTTCTCCTGAGCAACAATACCTTTCCCGGGGCAGTTTCCCTACCTCAGGTTCCTGATAGCTCTATGCACATGTTCCTTGATTCGCAAATAAACATCTTTGGTGCATCCTTGTCCATCTACATCTACCAGTATTTTGTGATTCCGATAATAGTTTACAATAGAATCATTGCGCTGTGCATGCTCCTCCAGCCTGGCAACAATGGTGGCGGCACTGGTATCGTATGGCATTCTCTCATTGGTTTTGCTGCGTGCATCAAGCCTTTTCACGAGCTCCAGCTGCGGCACCTGGAGATTCACCACGCAATTGATGGCACAGTTTTTCTTTTTCATGATACCGTCGAGAATGTATGCCTGAACCAGGGTGCGGGGATAACCTTTGAAAACATATCCGCGATTTACACCGTCCGATTCCCGAAGTTTTTTTTCTATCAGCCTGATCACAATTTCATCAGGTACCAGCAGCCCTTTGGCCAGATAGGGCTTGATTTGTTGTGCCAGGTGAGAATCGGTTTCTGCCTCTGCTTTCAACAACTCACTGGTGGAAATATAAGTCAGGTTAAATTCATCGGCCAGTTTTTTGGCCTGGGTGGTTTTTCCCGAGCCCGGGAAACCATACACCATGATATTTACAGGTTTGCTGTTGATCTCCTCTGTCACAAAATGGTTGATTCGGTTAAAGACCTCGTCGGTGGTTCCCATGCCATCTACCTTTACCAGCTTATCGGTATCCTGGTAAAATTCGAGCAATGGCAATGTTTTTTCATGATATTCCTGGAGACGTCGTTTGATAACCGCAGCATTATCATCACTTCTGCCCTGCTCTTTAGCCCGTTGCAAAAGCCTTTGGGTGCATACCTCATCAGAAATATCCATGATGATAATTTTGCTGAGCGAAGTCTGTAACCCGGTAAACAATCCATCAAGAATATAGGCCTGCACATAGGTTCTCGGGAAGCCGTCAAAGAGAAAACCATCGCTTGATTTTTCTGCCTGAATAGCATTGCCAATGATCTGTACGATGATTTCATCATCTACCAGTCCTCCCGACTCTATGATTTGCCGGGCTTGTTGTCCCAGGGGTGTATTGGCTTTGAGTTCATTGCGAAGAGCTTCTCCGGTAGAGATATAGGTAAGGTTGTATTGCTTCATCAGCAAATCCGACTGTGTCCCTTTCCCTGCTCCGGGCGGGCCGAAAAGTATGAGATTTAGCATAGTTGTGTTTTTGTTTGGATATAAGGATTCTGTTTTGATATGCTATGCATGCAAAAGTAAAAACATTATTCAATTTAGGAAGGAAAAATGACGATTAAACTGAAGGATCCAAATTTTTATTCCAGGCCGGAACACCGCCCTGCCAGATAAATTAAATATGTTAATCCGACTCCGGGCCATACAAGGTATACCAGGGGCATTTTCACTAGCAGACCTTTAAAATATCAAAGCTAAACCTGACTTTGGCGGGCTCACTATCGCACAGAAAACATCTTATTCATTACCAAAAGGTGAGGCAAAGTGATGACGGCGATAAAAATAAACAATATGGGCAGGGGATCAATATGGATGAAAAGAGCCGACCAAACAAAAGCAATGATAATCAGAAAGAAAATTGCCAGAAGGGTAAAAGGCAATGCCGCTTTCCAGAGTTGCCAGATAGATTTTTTGTTGTCCAGAAATCCTGACATATGCCCGAAGGTATTTAAGGAATGCCAGCCTCCGAAATACAGAGCAAAAGCGGGGAGCAGGGGAAGAAAGTAAATCAATAACATAATGAGCAAAAAGCTGACCCATTTTGACTGCTGCCATTGAAGAGGTTCTGCCCGCTGGGCAAAATAACCTGTCAGCAACAGAAAAAATGCAGATGTTCCATAAAGCCATCCTGCATTGGATACAGCCCATGCCCATATTGCCCGGGCAAGGTGGCTTTCCCTGGTAATACGGTAAATTATGTCTCCGGTAAAAGCAGGTTCGCGCATCAGGATATAGAAAAGCACCAGGCTTCCCAGCAGCATCTGGTTTACTTTCCATAAACTATGGCGGGGAGCAGGCTGCATATCTGACTCACCAAAATGCCAGCCTGAAATCAGTAAAAAAAGCAACAGGCTTAAAGCAGGCATGATAAGCCAAAGCACGCCATAGGCCAGAATCTGCAAAACATATTTTAACAGAAAACGGCCCAGAAAAAAAGACTTCTTCTGCATTTCAAGGTATTTTTCCTCAACAAGGTGATCAATGGCTCCATGGGGTATGCCAACCAGCACAACAAAGAATCCAAAGAAGATGTAATCAATGGCAGGGTGCACTTCTCCACCCACCTGGTGAAGCAAAGCAAGAGCAAATCCGGCTATAAAGGCCCATAGCCTTAGCTGATGAAGTTGTTTCCAGAGATTTTGACTATACATTTTGTAACTCCCGTATAAATTGAGGTTCTTTTTTAGGTTCAGCAATTCGTTTTCCCGAAAATCTGTAATACAACGCTTTCAGAAATATTGAAACAGGCAGCCTGGCAAATATGTTGATCTCCTCCCAAAGATTCGTTTTTTGATCCAAAAAGCGGAGGATTAGCTCCATTCTTCTCCGTTGAAACAACCGGGTAAATATCTGTTTGGAAGCCTTTGGGTGGTAACGAATAATCCATAGCAACAAAGAATCATAAAAAGCAAACCGCCCCTTCTCATTAATACGTCTGAGCTTTTTACCTGTAAAATATGCTTCAGCCAGCAATTTGCTATCACGACGAATACGCTGAAAAGCATATCCGGTGCTGGCCTTGGCCATTCCGGCAAGGGTGCCTATGTTGATTTCA
>SLPR01000182.1 GCA_007131895.1 Bacteroidales bacterium
ATATTTGGAGGAGACATTGGTTGTAACATGATGACAGGGCTTCCTCCTCACAACATGCAAGACTATTTATTTTGTATGGGCTCTTCTATTGGGATAGCTCATGGAATTAAAAAGTCTTCAGGAGCAGAAGGAAGCTAAAGATATGAAGGAGATACGGCGTATTCTTGTTCCGGTTGATTTTTCCGGGTTTTCAAAAACCGCCTGCAGATATGCCATCAAACTGGCAGAGAAATATGATGCAGATATAAAAATCATTCATGTATTTTATGCACCCATCGTAGATCTTGTGCCCATTACAGATGCCTACTCCATTCAGGTGGATATGGATATTAACCTGAGAGAAATGGAAGAGCAGGCCAGGAAAAAACTGGTTGATTTTGTAACAGAAGTAAGGCAAATTGCTGTTGACGAAGGGCTTGAGCAAATCAAGATAAGCTATTCGCTCAGAGAGGGAATTGTGGAAGATGAAATTGCCACCATGGCAAAAGCTTATAAACCAGGAATTATTGTGGTGGGCACCAAGGGCAAAGGAGAGAAACAAAGTGATATTATTGGCAGTGTGGTATACAGAGTGCTTGACAAAACCAAGATCCCGGTGCTGGCCATCCCTGATAAAGCAAGTTTTGAAAACTTGTCCAATGTAAAAAAGATTGTTTATGTTACTGATTTTGATGAATCCGATTATGTTGCTATCCGAAGACTTATTTACATTGTTTCTGCCTTTGACGTGAAAATTCATTGTGTACATGTTACCAAAGACAAAGAAGACAAGTGGGATTCGGCAAAGATGGATAATCTGAGAGATTACTTTAAAAGGATCAATAAAAATGTAAAAGTAGAATGCAGTTTTATCAAAGGCGATAATCCGGTGGATAACCTTGAAGCATTCTGCAAGCTCAACGAAATTGATATTATTGCTCTCAGCAACAAGAAAAGAGGTTTGCTGCAAAGAATTTTCAATCCAGGGCTTACACGCAAGTTGATTCATTCGGGCAATCTGCCTCTGTTATTGTTCAGAGCCTGATTGTTTGTGATTTGTAAAATAAAAAAATGGTTGTTTAGTTTTTTTTCTATTAAGATAAACAAGACCCTGTTTGGCTGGTTAATCAATTATGTACAATTTAACCCGGAGGGTCTATGAGGATTCGATTGATTACAACTATTAATGCACCATTTGAGAGGGTTCATAAGGATTTTAACCAGAAACTCTTTGATTACCTGATGCCTCCTTTTTCTTTGGCTTCCATAGAAAGATACGATGGGCAAAACCCTGGTGATCTTATTGATCTGAAATTCAATATTCCTATTCTGGGACACTGGACGGTTATCATTAAAGAGTCCTGGCTTTCCCACAGGGAATATGGCTTTGTAGATAGGGGGCTTAGGGTTCCTTTTGGCATTTCATACTGGCAACATATACACAGGGTGGTCGCCCGCAACAACCACTCCTGTTTTATTATTGATGATATCGAATACGAAACCTCATGGAGGTTTCTTGATTACTTGCTATACCTGCCTTTGATGACCATCTTCTATCCCCGTAAATACCAATACCGAAAATTCTACAGACAATAAGCCCCGTGGTGTCTTAAGGTCAATTGTCTGTTGTTGAATTGATATCTTTTCTTCTGAACCTATGCATCACTGCTTTAGAAGAACCTGAAATGATGGTGCTGTATATATGAAACCCTTAAAACTACCCCGCACTTTTTCCCTGGTTGCCATCCGGAAATACAGGTTAATAATTATTTGCCTGATTATTCGGTTCAGGACAGGGCTTTTTTGTAATTTCGAACTCTGATTAGTGTTATCAAGAAAACTCTTGTTTCTTAAAAGTACTGATTAGGGTTATTAATATTGTAAAACATACTATGCGCAAACCAGGTTTTTATCTTTTAGTCTTTCTTTTCATTGCTTTTACTTTTTCCTGTAAAGGCCCTTATGAGGATTATTCGCATCTCTCACTTTTTCGCTACAATGAAGATGGAAGTATTACCTCCCTGGATCCGGTATATGCACGTAATCAGGCAAATATATGGGCTGCATCACAAATATTCAACGGACTTGTGCAGCTCGATACCATGTTAATTGTGAAACCTGCCATTGCCCATAGTTGGGATATTTCAGATGATGGAACTGTTTATACTTTTTACCTGCGCAATGATGTTTATTTTCATGATGACGAATCCTTCGAAGACCGCAAGGGCAGAAGGGTAGTGGCAGAGGATTTTATTTTTAGCTTTGCGCGGCTTACAGACCCCACTCTTAATTCGCCCGGCAGTTGGGTAATGAACCCCGTAGCACGAAAAAAGGATGGAACTCTGGATATTGAAGCATTGGCCGACACTGTTTTGCAAATAAGGCTGAAAGAACCTTTTCCTCCCATGGCCGGATTGCTCTGCATGCAATATTGTTCGGTAGTGCCTCGTGAGGCTGTTGAGGCCAGGGGACAGGATTTTCGAAAAACTCCAGTGGGCACCGGCCCTTTTCGCTTTCAGTACTGGAAAGAGGGGGTGAAACTGGTATTCCGAAAAAACGAAAATTATTTTGAGTTCGAGGGTAGTGAACGCTTACCCTACCTGGATGCTGTTGCCATTACTTTTATTCAAGACCGGCAAACAGCCTTTCTTGAGTTTATCAAGGGGAATCTTGACATTCTTACCCGTATTGATGCCAGCTATAAAGATGAATTGCTTACTCCCGGCGGAGAACTGCAGGAGAAACATCGTGAACGTTTTTACAAACGGACCGGTCCGTTTCTCAATACAGAATATCTGGGCATTCTGGTGGATAAGAATGCTCCCAACAGCTTGTCTGCACTGCAGATAAGAAAAGTCAGGCAGGCCATTAATTATGGTTTTGACAGGGAAAAAATGCTCAAATATCTTCGTAATAACCTGGGGACACCTGCTCATGCAGGATTTGTTCCTGTGGGAATGCCCGGCTTTGACAAAAATGAAGGAGGGTTTAACTACCAACCCGATAAAGCAAGGAGGTTGCTTGCTGACGCCGGCTTTCCCAATGGTGAAGGTTTGCCTGCAATTGAACTTTCAACCACCTCCCTTTACATGGATATCGGACAATATATTCAACACGAATTGTCGCGTATTGGAATCCGAATGCAAATCAATGTAATGCCTCCTGCTACATTGCGCGAAATGATGGCCAAAGCCGATGCCCCCTTTTTCAGAGGCTCCTGGATTGCCGATTATCCCGATGCGGAAAACTACCTGGCCCTTTTTTATTCAAAAAATCACACCCCTGCAGGACCTAATTACACACGCTTTACCAGCCATGAGTTTGACAGGCTTTACGAAAAATCCAGCTCTGTGGTTGATGATTCCCTCAGATTTGAATATTACAGAAAACTTGACCGAATTATAATTGAGGAAGCACCGGTAGTGCCATTGTTTTATGATCAGTCTGTAAGGTTTTTGCCCCATTATGTAAAAGGGCTTGAAACCAATCCTTTAAATCATATGCTTTTAAAAAGAGTGAGAATAGAAAGTACTACAGACCGATAGTCATCGAATCCTTAATCTTCAAGGCTTATTTGCAGTCCATCGTAACTTAGCTCGATACCCAAAGGTAACAAACTGTTTATTTCGTGGTGAAAACCCATTTGATGACTTATGTGAGTTATGTATCCCTTTTCTGGTCGCAGCTCCTGCAGTATTTCTGTTGCCTGCTGAAGGTTGAAATGTGAATGGTGTTTTTCTTTCCTTAAAGCGTTTATAATTACCACTTTACTTCCTCTTAATTTATCAAATTCTTCAGGTTCAATATAGCTGGCATCTGTAAGGTAAGAAAAACCTCCGATGCGAAAACCCAGAACAGGCATCCTGCCATGCAATGCTGCAATGGGTATTAATTGGTCGTCGTTGACCTGGAAAGGCTCACCGGAAATGGTATGCAGATTGATCTGGGGTACACCGGGATATTTTTCTTCTCCAAAGGCATAAGAAAAATCTTTCTGGATGGTTTTCAGAGAGCTTTCACTTCCGTATATATCCATTGGTTTTTTTTGTATCCAGTTGAAGGCTCTTACATCATCAATCCCCCCAATATGGTCTTTGTGATTATGGGTTATAAGAATGGCGTCGAGCCGGCTAACCTTTTCCCGAAGCATTTGCTGACGAAAATCAGGACCGGCATCAATAACCATTACATTGCGATGGGTTTCAACCATTATCGAAGTCCTTAGCCGCTGATCTTTTTCATCTCTACTCTGGCAAACATTACATTCACATGCTACCACAGGCACTCCCTGAGAGGTTCCGGTTCCAAGTACTTTTACAGTTATCATAGGGTATTGTGTCGGTTTTTTAAGGGTAATTTGTAGTTTTCAACTGCCATCCTAAGAGGTTTCGCTATTTTACCTGGTGAAGTTAATGAATTAATAAAACCTTTATGAAAGCCAATGGTTCACCAAATTTTTTTAAATAGGAGAAGGGACAAACATTTGCTGAGTCCCGGTATTTTTTTTTACGTCAAATTTGGCTACATTCGCAAGTTGAAGGAAAAGTTTAAGAAAGTGTTCAATGATCTGTTAAAGCTTTGGTATGCAGAAAGATTTTGAGAATATAGATCCTTACTATTTAAGTGAAAGTATCTTTAAACTTATTGGTAAGGACTGGATGTTGATTACCTCAGGTGAAAAAAATAATTATAATATGATGACCGCCAGCTGGGGTACCTGTGGGATTCTTTGGAACAAACCTATTGCTGTTATCTTTGTACGTCCCCAGCGGTATACTTTTGATTTTCTGGAAAAAAACGATTATTTCTCCCTGAATTTTTTTGATGACTCATATCGGGAAACCTTGAATGTTTTGGGGACTCAATCAGGACGTGATATTAATAAAATGGCTGTTGAAGAACTTCATGCAGATGTTCTGGAATCAGGCTCTGTTTATTTTCAGCAGGCAAGAATGGTAATGGAGTGTAAAAAGATTTATTACGACGATATTAAGCCAGAACTTTTCACAGACCCCTCCATTCATAATATATATCCTGCAAAAGACTATCACCGGATGTATATTGGAGAGTTGAAAAGCTGTTGGGCCCGAAAACAGGTACAATAATCATTATTTTGAAGATTACAAATCAAATTATATATTGATTCATTTAGGAACAACCATTGAAAGCACTTAGGAAAATACAAGACAGTTTTAGATTGTGGTTGCTCAAACGGGCCCACAAAAAACTACAGAGAAAACGCAAGATGATGGGTTATCATCAGGCAGATAGTTTTGGAATTATATATGATGCGACTTCAGAAGATAATTACAGACATGTTACCCACCTGGTTCGGGAGTTGCAGCAGGATCAGAGAAAGGTGAAAACACTTGGCTTTGTAACCTTAAAAAAAATGCCGGAACATTGTTTTCCCAAGCTTACTTTTGAGTTTTGCAATGCATCAGGTTTTGCATGGAACCAGCAGCCGGTGGCGCAAAGTGTAAAAGATTTTCTTTCCCATTCGTTTGATGTGCTGATAGATCTTACACCCTCTGCCTTTCATCAGGTAAAGTTTCTTTGCGCTATCTCTGATGCAAATATGAAAGTAGGAAGGTACGTTGAAAAATATATAGACGTTTATGACCTGATGCTTCAGGTTGATGATAGTAATTCTATTGTGGAAACCAGCGGCCAAGTTATGCACTATTTAAAAATGATTAATAATAATGGAAACAAACAGGAATAGTTTCCGGGGTACCGGAGTGGCAATTGTTACACCCTTTCATCGTGAGGGTAGTATTGACTTTAAATCATTTGAAAAACTTATTGAATATCAGATCCAGGAAGGTGTTGAGTATATCGTTTTTATGGGTACTACCGGAGAGTCGGTTACTTTAAATAATGATGAAAAGATTGCCATTCAGAATTTCGGATTGGAGATAGTAGATAAAAGAGTGCCAGTTGTGGTAGGGGTAGGAGGAAACAACACCCGACAGGTTGCCTATCAGCTGAAAGAAACTGACTTTACAGGTGTATCCGCCATTCTCTCAGTAAGTCCCTATTATAGCAAGCCCCAGCCCAAAGGCATCTACAACCATTATAAGCTCATCGCAGGTGAAAGCCCGGTGCCTGTAATAATGTATAATGTCCCTTCCCGCACCGGCTCCAATATGGATGCTGACACTGTTTTGAAAATAGCTCATGAGGTTCCTAATATTATTGCAATTAAGGAAGCATCAGGAGATTTGGCTCAGTGCTCAAGAATTATTCAGAATAAACCGGATGATTTTCTGGTAATCTCTGGCGATGATGCGCTGACACTCCCCTTTATGGCTATTGGCGGCGATGGAGTGATTTCTGTTATTGCCAATGCATTTCCCAATCAATTCTCTCAAATGGTGAGATATTGCCTGGAAAATAATTATGTGAAAGCCAGGGAACTGCATTTTCAGTTGTTTGATATTATAGAAACCATTTATGCGGATGGAAGCCCCTCTGGTGTCAAGGCTTTACTTGAAATAATGGGATTCTCAAAAAACTATGTGAGGCTTCCCCTTGTAAAGGTTAATAAGGCAATTTACAATCAATTGTCGGCTCTTAATGAAAAATTCAATCCATAGTTGAACTTTATGCTCCTCGCCAGGATTTTGCCGGTCTGTCTTTTTTTTGCTTTGGCGATGTCTGACACCTTAGCCCAAGATGCACACAATCATAATGAGGCTTACCAGGTGCTCGAGAACAGGGGAGAAGTATATTTCACATTCAGGGTTGATGATCATAAGCAATTGAATGAATTCAGTGCTGTAATTTCTATTGACCGTTACGACCCGCTTTCCGGTTATGTCTATGCCTATGCCAACCAAAAAGGTTTTGAATCCTTTATTGACTTTAATGTTGTTTATGAGATTCTTACAGCCCCATCACTTACCACGGAAAAGAGTCAACTCAACATGCTTTCTTCTGTAGATGTGGCCAATATCAGTTCGTGGGATTTTTACCCCACCTATCCGGCATATGAGAGCATGATGTTGCAGTTTGAAAACCTGTTTCCCGATTTGTATGAAAGAATTGAATTAGCAATCCTCCCTTCCGGTCGCAAGCTGATTTTTGGCAGAATCACCTCCGATGTTAATCAGGAGCATGAAAAGCCCAGGTTTATGTACACATCAACTATGCATGGTGATGAAACCACAGGGTATAATCTGATGTTGAGAATGATACATTACCTGCTGAATAACTATGGCGAAGATGAAGCAGTAACCCATCTGCTCGATAATCTTGAAATCTGGATCTGCCCCAACGAAAATCCTGACGGGACATACACTACCAATAATGCAACAGTTAGCGGGGCCACCCGGGGCAATGCCAATTTTGTTGACTTAAACCGGAATTACCCAAACCCCATTCCAGTTCCTGAGCCTGTTATTCAGCCTGAAACAAATGCAATGATCAGCCTCGTGCAAAATTATGATTACGTAATGTCAACAAATATGCATGGGGGTATTGAATGCGTAAACTATCCATGGGATAGCTGGACCTCGGTGGAAAAAATACATGCCGATCATTACTGGTGGCAATTGGTTATGCATGAATATGCTGATACAGCAAGATATTTCAGTCCTGCCGGCTACATGGACCCCTGGGGGCCCTCTTTCAACAATGGCGTAACCCATGGTGGTGATTGGTACGTAATATACGGCAGCAGGCAGGATTACATGAATTACTACGCCAGTTTAAGAGAGTTTACCCTTGAATTGTCCGATATAAAGTTGCTGCCCACCAGTTTGCTCGAAGACCACTGGCAGTATAACTACCGTTCCATGCTCAATTACATGCAACAAAGTTTATACGGTATCAGGGGCAAAGTGACAGATATAAATACAGGTGAACCTGTAAGAGCAATCATAGAACTTGCAGGACATGATAAAGATAACATCTATGTATACTCTTCTGCTGAGCACGGAGGGTTTAACAGACCGGTACTTGAAGGAACCTATACCATGAGGATTCAGGCAGATGGATATCCAACGAAAACCATTCACAACATTTCTGCTCAAAATTATCAAACAACCTGGCTTGATATTCAATTGGGTGTTTACCTTTCATCTCCATCCTTTCAGATGCAAACCAATCAACTTATTTACCCCAATCCGGCCAGGGATGAAGTTTCGGTGATGGGCTTACCCGAAGCAGAAACCATTAAGATTATTGATATAAGCGGGCGGTTGATTTTGGAGTATCAGCTCTCTGGCAACCAGAGTACTTTTAATATTTCTCATCTGCCTGCTGGTTTATACCTGGTTCAGGTTATAACCAGGGAAGCTATTTACCAGCATAAGCTGATAAAAAAGTAACACCCCGGAAATTTTCCTGCTTAATGGTTTTTGTACAACTGGCTCGATATCACCCTGTACTTTTCAGCCCTGCTGACAGGGCAGTAGTGAGCATCAAAAGTCTGTCGAGCATGTAATCTTTGCTTTCTTTTTCTGCCTCACTCATTGCACGCCATTCTTTTAGCTGTTCAATGTGTAGCTTGTGAAGGATATGCAATGCGTTTTTGCGTCTGTCAATATTATCCAGCAAGCTATGCCGTCTGTTTTCTGATTCTTCTCCCATTAGCTCGATCAGTTCATCCTTGGCTGTTTGAAACTCGTCCATTATCATGGAAGTAAATTCTTCCTTCAGTTTAGGGTCTTCTACCAGGCTGGCATATTGCTGCATCAGAGATTCATCAGCATTGAGCAGATTGGTTTCTATATGGATGAGGGTATAGCGCAAGAAAGGCCATTTATGGGTAAACTCTTTAAACTGGCTGAAAAGCTCTGGGTGGTCATTTCTCAGGCTCTTCAAAGCATAGCCAGCACCAAACCAGGCAGTCAGGTTGAACCTTGACTGGTTCCAGCTAAAGACCCAGGGAATAGCCCTCAAATCGTCCAGTGTGCGCTGACCAGTCCTGCGGGCAGGTCGCGAACCTATCCTGCTGCGTTCCAGCAAATCGATAGGGGTGGCCTGTCCATAAAAATCAATAAACCCCGGTTTTATAATCAATTCCTGGTACTTATTCATGGATAACTCTGCCAGTTTCTTTAGTGCGTTGTAAGGGTACTCTGGGCGGTTTTCAATCGCATAGGTATAAGCTGTTTGAAGGGCAGTGCCCGAAAGCAACATCTCAAGGTTATAGGTGGCATTCAACAGGTTGGCAAACTGCTGTGCAATGGTTTCACCCTGAACCGTGAGCTTGATTTCACCGCTCATAGTTCCCCGTGGCATGCTTTCAAGGAAACGATGATACTTTCCTCCTCCACGGCTTATGGTGCCTCCGATGCCGTGGAAGAATTTCAATTTGACGTTGTGCTTTTGAGCAACAGTGGTTAACTTTTCCTCAACCTGGTATATATTCCAGCGACTTGCAAGGATACCTCCATCTTTATTGCTGTCACTGTATCCAAGCATAACTTCCTGTACGTTGCGGCCATGTGCTCTGCGTGCTTGTGTCATGGGATGGGTAAGAAATGCATCCAGCACTTTATCGGATTGCTGAAGATCTTCGATGGTTTCAAATAAGGGTACCACCTGAAGGGGCATATTTAACATCCCTACTTCACGCATAAAAAGGTAAACAACCAGCAAATCACTTAAATCTCTGGTCATACTAACGATAAGAGATCCTATCCCCTGGTGTCCGTATTTATCTGAATGCTCTTTCAGCACTGAAAAGCAGGAGATGATTTTATCGGCTTCAGGCCCTACGCAGGTCCCTGAAACCACAAACGGACGATTGGTCTTGAGTTCTGCAGACAAAAATTTTACTCTTTTCTCTTCGCTCCAGTTGCTGTATTCCCAGTCTTCAACTGATGCTGCTTTAAGCATTTGCTCAAGAGCTTTTTCATGGAAAGTACTGTTCTGGCGAATATCCAGCCTCACCAGATGAAAGCCAAAGCATTGTACCTGTCTTTCCAGCGCAAACAACAGGTCTTCAGCAATTCTATGTGCACCAATCTCAATAAGGCTGTTTCTGAGTATTTCCAGATCTTGTTGTAGTTGCTCCGCAGATTTATAATAGGTATCGAATTCGGTCTGGCTTTCGTCCAGTGTATTTTTCAACTTTACCAGCATCAGGTTTACATACTGTCGCCAGGGTTCACGAGGGTTTCTTCTTATAGCTTTTCCTCCTTTTTCACCCAATGCATTTTGCAGCTGGCCGATGGCGTTGTGAAAAAAAGATGGAACAGGGTTTTGTGCATCAGAGAAAGTGATTTTGGCTGCAAGTTCTTTCAGACTGTCCACAATAATATTCAGAGCTGCTTTTCGGTGTATCTGCAGGGTGGATTGAGTAACATAGGCACTCACAAAAGGATGTCCGTCACGGTCTCCTCCAACCCAACTGCCAAATTGCAGCAACGGAAAGTCGGAGGGTTTGATTAAGGAAGATGGCTTAAAACCCATGGTCTTCCAGGTGTACTTCAGCTTTTGATCGGTAAGCTCCAGTGCTCTGGGAAATACCTTGGTATAATAGTGCAGCACATTTTTTCGTTCAGCCTCAAGATCCGGTTTTGCCAGGTGCACCTCCCGGGTACGCCACCATCGCTCCAGCAATGACTTAACATCATCATCTATAGCTTCCAGTTCGGAAGAAGACCACACCTGGTTTTCTTTTTTTACCAGTTGCAGGTAGACATCTCTGTGAAGGTCCAGTACGGAAGTTCTTTTGGCTTCCGTGGGATGCGCCGTAAGCACAGGTGTAACTCGCACCCTGGCTAAAATTTTTACGATCTGCTCTTCATTCATGCCTTCCCTCTTCATCCTGCCAAAGGTTTCTGCCCATGAACCACGAATAGCTTCCATACCCATGGAATTCTCCAGATTTCTCCGAAACTGCACAGTTGCATTCTCCTCTACCAGATTCATTAGCTGGAAGCCAATACTAGAGGCCTGTATAAGCTTCTCCTGTGAGCCTTCAGCGGGTAATTCACTTTCCGTTTTTTTGTTCGGTTCAGGCAATAACTCTGCTATGTTTTCCTCTTTCAGATCCCTGAGCACTTCTTTGAAGGTTGTTGTAATGGATTGAAGATCCTCATGTATTTTCTCAAGTCCTTTTTTTTCAATTTCTCTTTGCCTTGCTGCCTTATTTTTCATATCTGACACTATTTGATGTTTATTGGATCCAAAAAAATCCCCTTTACCATTATAGTAAAAACTGCCAGGATAAAATTTAACCGGAGTTGAGCCCTTTGGCAGCTTACTACCTCCTTTGCAAAGGTATCCAAAGGAGAATTAAAAACATAATATCAGAATTTGTCATTTGATGGTTTTAGTTTTTGTTAATACATTTTCTTCCGGCGATGAAACAAAAGTAAAGTTGGATAAATAATTATCAGGAGAGTATAGCGTTATAGCTTTGTCTGCAAACAAATGTATATTTGTAAAGGCAAGTAATACCTTGGAAATAGCCAAATTATTGTATTTAAAAATGTTGAAAAAGAAGTTGTATTTCTCGATAGTTGTTCTCTTTTGGGCCCTGGCAGCTTTCTCTTCAGAGAATCGGTCTCAGGGAGACAGCTGCAGGCAATTTGCTCCTGTCTATGCTGATAGTGTTGCTGACTGGCTTCGGAAAGATTTAATTGAAAGGCTTCCTGCCTTGTTGCTTGATTGGGAGCATAATTGCGGTTTAACCGAACCATTATTCAGGGTAAGGATTTTGCAGTTGATTTCGGAAGGGCAGTTTCCCGGGTATCTGAGCAAGGAGGACATGCTTGATTATGCTGTTGCTTTTGATATTAGATATGCAATTTTAGAGAATGAAAATATTGAAGCAAGGGAGGAGTATTTTGAATTGTATGCCGAATATTTTGGTTATATACCTTTAAACAGCAGTTTGGACCGACAGACAGAAAGATGGGCCAGTCGTATGCTTGCCATGTTTTCGCGCGAAGAACCTGAATGGGCATGGCTGAGTTTATATAGCGGAGATACCGAGTCCTTTTTCTTAACGCTTCGGGAGGAAAAATACAAGGGGGCTGAATTGTCTGAGGCTTATAAGGAACGTGTTGCATATTTTCAGAAAAAACCGGAGCTGAATATAGGAATTGGCACTGGAATATGGATACCCACTGCTGATTTGGAGGTTATTGGTGTC
>SLPR01000226.1 GCA_007131895.1 Bacteroidales bacterium
GACGTCGGTAGAAGCCTTGTTGGGGTGTATAGGAGAAGCATAGCTTTTTTTTATAGCTCTTGCACGCTCTTTCTCCATGTAAGCCCCACGTACAATTTTAAAACCCGGAATGTAATTTTTTCTCAGGGCATTGGACGTAAGTTTCTTCAGGTAGTAGAGTTTATCTATGCGATACATTTGAAGTGTGTGAAATACTACCGGTTTATTTGTATTATATTTTTCCATTAATTCCTCCACAAGGTTGTCAATAGAATCCTGGATCCAGCTTTCTTCGGCATCAATCATAACTGAAACACCAAGCTCAGCTGACTTTTGACAGATTAGTTCTGCCCTTGCTTTTATTCTTGCCAGCTCCTGTTTTTCGGCATCAGAAAGGATGTAATCTCCATTGATTTTCTCCAGCAGCCTGAAACGAGCGATGCCGGTTATTTTAAATACAGCAAACCCAATGTTGTTATTGTTTCCGCCAAGTTCGATGGTTGCAAGAATCCGGTCTCTTGCCTCATCAAATTCTTTTTCCGTTTCTCTGCCCTCGGCGGCATAGTCAAGTACTGCTTTGATGTTGTACTTTCCGAGCTTTTCAATGGATTCCTGGCATTCCTCCAGGGTTTCCCCACCGCAGAAATGCTCAAATACAGTGTTTTTCAGCGCCCAGTTGAGCGGGAATCTGAGGTGGTTAGCAAGGATTAGCAGCCAGGATCCGGTTTTTACAATCCATGGACTTTTTACCATCCAAAACATCCAGTAAGCCTTTTTGAGCTGTTTGGTGGTTTTGTCCGAAAAAGCAATTTTTGTATTATCAAATGAAAACATAGAAACACTAATGATAAGAGAAGAGAAAGCGAAAACGAAAACTTTTGATGGGTAAGTATGCCCGGGTCATGGTTTGTCAATAATTCCCAGTGGGTCGAAGAAAGTGCTCAGCAATGAATCATCGTCTTCATCGTCCTGATCGTATTCAAGGTTGGGAATGACTGTCAGAACCGGAATTTCCGCCTTATCAATAATCTGTTCGGCATCATTTTTACCGAAAAGCTGTGTAAATCGACCACTCTTTTCAGCAACAATCATGATAAGGTCAGCATCTGTTTTTTCAGCATAGTCAAGTACTTCGTCGTGAATGTCTGCTCCGGGTTTTATGATTACTTCTGCTTTGGCTTTGGCACCTGCACTTTCTACATAGTCTAGTATTTTCTTTAGCAGTGCTTCCTTTTCTATCTTGAAAACGCTGCTTTTAGAACCTAATACTCCGATTACGTGTATGGTTGAACCAAAATAGTTGGCAAACTTGATGGCTTTATTTATTTTTTGGGTGCTCTCGTATGTAAAGTCAATGGGTATAACTATGTTCCTATAGCCCACGTGGTGATGTTTCTTTTTTACCACCATTACAGGAACCTTGGAGCTACACACTACTTTGTAGGCATAACTGCCCACCAGATGCTGGACCCCTTTTTTGCCATGAATACCCATTACAATGAACTCTGCCGATAATTTATCTGCAGTATTGCTAATGGCCTCGAAAATGCTTCCCTCTTCGATAATTCCACTAATATCGATATCAGAACGTTTGCTGCTGGTTTCTGAAACCTTATTGATGAGTTTTTCAACTCTGTCACGCTGGTATTGTGATATTTTTTTGCTTACTACATGGAGCATGCGGATCTTATGGTCGAATAGTTTAGCTATTTCAATGGCATGGTCTAATGCACAATCTGCTACGGGAGTAAAATCAGTGGGGACTAATATTATGTCTCTTTCCATTGTTTGCGTTATTTTGAGTGTTCATAACAGACCTTTAATAGATATTTGATACTGCTACAAGCTGATGGTGCGCAAAATTACTTTATTTTTGGAAATGGATGATTGAAAATCTTTAAATCGGACAACAGACTCCAAACGGTGTTTAAAGAATTCCGTCTGCGGGTTTACTTTTTAATACTCCTAACGGATCCACCATCGATGTTACCATGCCGGGCTTAAACTCTGCTGATGGTACAATGCTCAGCACGGGAATTTTTGATTTTGATATTATTTCCTGTGCGTTGGAACCGACATAAAAATCGATAATACTTTTTTTCTGCTGGGTCATGATTACAATGAGATCTGCCGCTATTTTTTGGCTGTAATCAAGAACCAATTCTGAAACTGATTTCTCATTTTGGACAATAAACTCCGCTTCGCAGAGTACTCCATTTTTTTGAATGGCATTTTTAACCTGGTTTAACTGAACCTGTTTCAGCAATTTGGTTATTTTATTGTTTCCGCTGAGAATGCTAATGATATTAATTTTTGCCCCAAAGTAACCTCCAAACTCAATTGCTTTCTGAACTTGCTTCTTGGTTTGACTGGTGAAGTCTAAAGGTAGCAGGATGCTGGTATATTTGCCCGGAAGTTTTGAGATTGATTTGACGGTAATGACCGGGCAATGGGCTTCGCGGATTACATTTAATGTGTTGCTGCCAATGATTCTCCTGCTTTTGCTGGCAGGCATGTTGCTGTTATTTCCCATAACAATCAGTAATACTTCCCGATCCCTTGCTGTCCCTATTATTTTATCGTAAGGCTTACCTTTTTCGATCAATGCAGATACCTTCACAGCTGCTTTTGTAGAAACATTTCCTGCCAAAGCCTCGAGTTTGTCAAATTTTTCCCGCGCCTCTTCAATAATGTTTTTTACATATTCTTCAGGGGATCTTAGTTTTCCTAAAATACTTACCCCCTCGATCACATAGAGTAAAAGCAGATCTGCATCAAATAGTATGGCAAGTTCATAAGAGTGCTCCAGAGCATGCATTGACTGTTCTTCGAAATCAACAGCCACCAATATCTTGTTCCTGGATGGTTTCATGGCTTACTTTTTTAATGTCAAATAACCGGTGACAGGATCAGATATTTTTCCCTTCCTGGTTTTTTTTAAATGTACAGATTTTTTCATAAAAATCGACTGCCCGAAATTTTTTTCTGCATGTTTTTTATGGGTGTCTGTTTAAATTTTTAAGTATTCTTGCTACGTTCATATAGCTATACTTTCAGGATCTGTGAGATGGAGATAAAATGATTGAATAACGGAGCCCGATGAGAATTTCATCCTGCTTAATGGTGAGATAGAACTCATAGTTAGTACTCTGTTGATGGTTAGTACTCTGTTTTCTTAAAAGTAATATGGTAAATGTGTAATGTTGAAAACTTCAGGAAATTTCTTCTGTGTGTAAAGTACACAATAACAGGTTTGTATGTGTTGGGGTGATTGTCTTAACAATAAATTAATGCAAAGATGGAGAGAGTCTGGTATCGCAAAATTTGCTTTTAAACAGGTATTTTAGTTATTTAAAAGACTATGAGTTTTTCAAAGTTCAGTATGTCAGCTATATAGGGTTATTGTCTCAGGGTAATTACTTATGATATTTGCTTTTATCACTAAGTATTATCTTTGTATTGTAATTGTGGGATACCTTAGTGTTTGGCAAATATTTACTTTTTTATTGGAAATTCAATTGTGATTTGATAAATAAGTTACAGTGAAATGCTTATACAAATAATTATTAACAACTAAATTTTAACCCAGTGAGAACGATTAAACTTACCCTTTTGCTTTTATTAGTTATGATGACCGGTTTTGGTGCAAACGCGCAGGAGAAATACCGTGTACAAGCTATGTTCGTGTATAATTTTGCCCGCATGACTGCATGGCCGCAAAGTTATCAGAGTGGTGATTTTGTAATTGGGGTGTATGGTAATAGTCCGGTTTACAAAGAAATGGCTGACCTTTCTGCTATGCGCAGTGTGGGTAATCAACAAGTAAGGCTAAAGCAGTTCAGCAATGTTTCTGACTTAGATGATTGTCATATTATTTTTATTGCTCCCAATCAATCCCGTAATGTTGCAGAAATTACCCAGGCACTTAAACGTAAAAATATTCATGCCTTGGTTATTTCCGAGGGAAGAAACACATTGGAAAATGGTTCTGTCATCAACTTTATTATCGAGAATGACCGCCCGCGTTATGAGATTAGTACTAACAATGCACGGGAAATGGGACTGACCCTTGGTGCTGAAATTACAAGGCTGGCCAGTTCTGTAAAATAACAATTGAAAAGAACCTTTTTTGAAATTATAGAAGGCTGTCTTAAAATTGTGTAAATCCCCGACTATAAGCTGGTTGAAATATAAAGGTGCGTTTAATTGCCTTATTTTCGACAAAAAACATTCGGAATACACTTTTGAAGACAGTCTTTTTTTTATGGAAGCTTGCGGCCAAATCCGCGGCTAGCTTCATGGCTTCATTCGAATAAGTTTGATTTAAGTTTCTGAATGTAATCCACTTACAACTCACTATCGTTTATTATTATTGGTGTTCGTGAACTCACTCCGTTTGGTTCATTGTCTTTTGTAAGCGCACAGTGCTTAGGTGGGTTTTATCCTGGTTTAAGAGCAGGGTTGAGAAAGAACAGGGGAGTAGTGGTTTTCTCCATCAGCTTTATGCAAGATTCCACAATAATGTATTCCTTGCTGTTGGTTTGATTTTGGGTGGAAACCATAATTAAGTCAGCATCGATGTTTTCTGCATATTTAAGAACGCTCTCAGCATTGTTATATTGGTAAGTTTCCAGCGAAACATAATGACAAACCAGACCCGCTTTTCGGATTCGTTTTTTGGTTTTTTGAAGCGTAAGGTTGGTGCTCAGTTTTTTAAGCAATGATTGTTCCTGCTTCTGAGAAAACAGATGAATGGTGCTGCCAAAAGCGGTGCCTAGTTCTATGGTTTTAGCCAGCAGGTTGTCTGTTTTTATGGAATTATCAAAAGGGAGGATGATATTTTTAAACCCTGAGTACTGTTTGGTGCCATTTGTCAGCAATACCGGAACAGGGCTCCCCAGGATAACCCTGGCAGCAAAACTGCCAATAATAAACTGAATTCCGTGCATCCCATGGGTACCCATGATTATTAGCTGTACCCCAAACTTTTTGGCCGCTTCTCCAATAGAGTTAAAAATATTTCCGGTTACCAGGTTGGGAATGATTTTTACATTCAGTTTTTCCTGCTGTTCTTCTGCAAGTTGATTTAACTTTGCTTTGGTGGCATCAAGGCTTGCTTCATCAGGATTGGTTCTGTCGTCTACTACATGCAACAAACGGATAACCCCTTTGTGTTCCTTTAGGATATCTGCAGCATATTGAATTGCATGAACAGATCTGTTGGTAAAATCAACGGGTACAAGAAATGAGTATGCGACACCAGGGTTCATTTATCGGATTATTTTTGAATGCAGATTAATACAATAGGGGCTCGTTTTCCGCATTTGACCAAATACGAAAACAAGCCCCTAAAGTTACTATCTTTATCTGACAAATCAGCAAAAAACTTCTTTCAGGTAAATTGCCCCTGAATTCACAACCTCTGAAATATCCTGACCGTTCATCATTTCAGGCAGCTCGTAAAATAGTGGAGCTCCGGGACCGATCGGTAAGCCGGCAAGTATCCAAAGAACAAGCAATATTAACCATGCGACCAGGAAAATAATGGTATAGGGTATCATCGTGGCAATAATGGTTCCAATACCCGCTTTTTTGTCATATCGTTCCATAAATGCAACAATCATAGCAAAATACGACATCATGGGAGCAATGACGTTGGTTACGCTGTCGCCTACCCGGTAAGCCAACTGAGTGAACTCGGGTGAATAGCCCAAAAGCATAAACATGGGTATGAAAACCGGTGCAAGGATAGCCCATTTGGCACTTGCGCTTCCAACAACCAGGTTTATGATAGCCGATACCAATACCAGCGCAATCATCAGGGGAATTCGCCCCATTCCAATAGATCCTATCAGGTTGGCTCCCTTAATGGCAAATATCAGTCCCAGGTTGGTCCAGTTGAAATAAGCCACAAACTGGGCGGCGAAAAATACCAATACAATATAGGTTCCCAGGGTGGACATGGATTTACCCATGCCATTGATTACATCGGTACTGCTTTTAAGTGTTCTGGCACCTATGCCGTAAACAATACCAAGAATACCGGCAATAAGAAAAATAAGGGCTACTATCCCGCTCATGAAAGGAGAGCGCAATAACCCTCCGGTAAACGGATCACGCATAAAACCGCTGCCCGGGATATTGCTCCAAATGCCACTGTTTACAGGTACAACACTCCAGGCAATAAGAATAACCAGGATAATAAAGGCAATCAGGGTAAACTTCAACCCACGCTTTTCCAGTTCATCTATTTCCTTTATTTCTTCAGGTATGGCGTCACCTTTATACTCACCAAGTCTTGGAATCACTATTTTTTCAGTAACCCAGGTGCCAATATATGCAATAAAAAATGTGGATACAAACATGAAGTAATAATTGGCAGCAGGGTTTACCGTGTAGGTTGCATCCACGATTCTTGCTGCTTCTTCAGAGAGTCCGGCAAGCAATGGGTCGATGGTGCCCAGCAGCAGGTTGGCAGAATATCCGCCTGATACACCTGCAAAAGCTGCTGCAATACCTGCTATGGGGTTTCTTCCAACAGCCAGAAAAATCATACCTCCCAGGGGTACCAATACTACATAACCTACCTCACTGGCAGTGTTTGATAAAATTCCTGCAAAAACAATGGCAAAGGTGAGCAACTGTCGGGGGGCTGAAATAACAAGTAACCTCAGTCCTGTAGACATCAATCCGCTGGATTCGGCAATCCCGATTCCCAGCAGGGCCACCAGAACAGTTCCAAGAGGTGCAAAGGAGGTAAAATTGGTAACCATGCCTGTCATGATCATATGCAATCCTGTCTTGCTTAGCAGGTTGACAGCTTCAATGGTTTCTCCGGTTCCCGGATGCACTGTTGTAACATTAAACATTGAAACCAGCCAGCTGAGAAAAATGATGCCCAAAGCAAAATATGCAAACAACGCTCCAGGGTGGGGAAGTTTATTTCCCACACGTTCAATAACATTGAGCATCCCTGCAACAAATCCGGATTTATCGTTTTCCATAGTGAAATTGTTATTGTTTTAATTATTGTTTTGAATACTGAATATTGGGGTTAATTCTGCAATTCCTTTCCAAAAAAGGCCCAAAAATAGTGTTTTTTATAGATTTATTTTTACGAATTCCGGTGATTAACAAACCAACCTTGAGCAATATTGAAATTTGAGTTCACTGAAAAAAAGAAACATATCCACTTATTTGCACAAATAACATAAAATAAAGGTCAGATTATCAGAGAGTTATTTGTATAATAATAAATAGAAATTGCTGAAAATAAGTTTTCGGAGTGAACATGTTTTTAGGTATGTAAATGTTCCGGGGTTCGGCTGTTTTTCGGTAATTGCACTGTTATTTTATTCAGGATAATTTTTCCCCTGCCATGAATTTTTTTCTTTGAGTCTTTTTTCAATAAGGGCAATCACCTGGTCGCTGCGCAGTCCACTCCATGATTTTCTCAGGTTAAAGTCAGGGGGTACTTCTCCGGCAAACCGTTCAATGGCGATTTCAGGCCGAAGATTTTCCAGAAAGTCAACCATAAAATCTACATATTCGTCGGGTTCAAAAAAATGGAATTTTTCCGGATTCCTTAAAAAGTCTTCTGCCATAGGAGTATCCTTAACTATCTGCAGTTGATGAAACTTTACCGAGTTAACGGGGAGCTGTGAAATGATCCTGCTTTGCAGGAGCATTTGCTGCCTGCTTTCGCCCGGCAGGCCCATAATAAGATGTATACCGGTATGCAGACCACGTGCAGCAGATTTTTCGATTGCAGTAATAGAGTCTGAAAAAGTATGCCCGCGATTGATAGCAATAAGGGTAGCTTCATGGGTTGACTCAACACCATATTCAATGCTTACAATTTTATCTTTTGCAATATCTGAAAGGTAATCCAGCTTTTCATCGTCAATGCAATCGGGTCTGGTTCCAATGGAGAGTCCTGATATCCCCGGGTGGGCCAGTGCTTCTTCATATCGTTTTTTAAGGATATCTATCTCAGCATAAGTATTGGAATAAGCCTGAAAGTATGCCACAAATACCCGTGCTTTTCTGTATCTCTTTTTTAAAAACTCAAGCCCTTTTTCAATTTGTGTTGTAATGGAAATATTTTCATGACAATAGGATGGGCTAAAACCGTTGTTATTGCAGAAGGTACATCCACCTGTACCAACAGTGCCGTCGCGGTTGGGGCATGTAAAACCTGCATGCACACTCACTTTTTGAATACGGCTTCCATAGCGTTGCCTGTAATAATCTGCCAGGGAATGAAATCGTCTTGAATTGCCCCAGGGGTAGTGCATATTTAATTTTTTTTGAGCAAAATTAATCATTTTACTCCTTGCATGTGAACCCCTGTAACAGATGAAGTTGCTACAATATAAGTCTGTTGAAAATCAGGTCTTTTGGCTTGTGGGTTGGGCTTTTAAAGGAAAAATCGTACATTTGCGCACCAAACCACAACAAAAATTTTAATGCATTTTTTAGACATACTAATTTTCTCTCTTTACATGTTGGCTGTTATAGGAATCGGGTTTTGGTTCCTGCTCAAAAACAAAGGAGTTGATGATTATTATGTTGGTGGACGTAAGATAGGAAGCTGGCATATAGGATTATCAGTAGTAGCAACAGATGTAGGGGGAGGTTTTTCCATCGGACTGGGAGGATTGGGTTTTATAATGGGACTTGCCGGTTCATGGATGCTTTTTACAGGTCTTGTGGGAGCATGGCTAAGTGCAGTTATTCTAATCCCCCGGATAAAAGCCATTGAAAAATTCAAGAAGTTTTATACCTTTCCCCAGATCTTAGGACATTTTTATAACCCCAGAGTTGCTTTGCTGGCAGGTTTAATATCGGGTATCGGATACCTGGGTTTCACCAGTAGCCAGATACTGGCCGGGGCAAAGCTGGCATCTGCTACTTTTGTTGAGCTGGATATGCAAACAGCCCTGATAATCATGGGGCTGATTGTTATTGTATACACTGCTATGGGGGGCATCAAAGCAGTTATTTACACCGATACCATTCAATGGATAATCCTTATGGTCGGTTTAATATTTGTGGGTATTCCAGTTGCTTACTATAGTGTTGGTGGCATAGTGGCCATAAGAGAAGTGCTTCCTCCCGAATTTTTCAGCCTGACAAATATCTCATGGCAGCAAATAGTATACTGGGTGGTCACCATTATCCCCATCTGGTTTGTAGGCATGACACTGTACCAAAGAATTTATGCTTCCCGAAACAAGCAGCAGGCTCAAAAAGCCTGGATAATTGCCGGCTTTTTCGAATATCCCATCATGGCCTTTATGGGTGTTATCCTGGGGCTTTTTGCCCGGGTGGCATTTGAGCAGGGAATGTTTACAGAACTGGGGTACGCTCCTGAAGAGTTTATGGACGAAGAAAAAGGTTTGCCATTGCTTTTGCGCACTGTTTTGCCCGTAGGTTTAATGGGACTGATGATGGCGGCCTATTTTTCTGCCATCATGTCTACAGCAGATAGCTGCCTGATGGCTTCTTCAGGTAACTTCCTGACCGATATTTTCGGGCGATGGATCAAAGTGCCTGAAAGCAAAAAGAAGTTTTTGCTCATTTCTCAAGGATTCACCGTAGTGCTGGGGGTATTGGCATTGCTTCTTGCATCGGTTATGCCCAACGTGCTGGAGCTTATGCTTTATTCTTATGCCTTTATGGTGTCCGGTTTGTTTGTACCCGTTCTGGGTGGTCTTTTTCTGAAAAAAGCAAGTCCGGTAGCTGCTTTCTGGGCAATGCTTCTGGGTGGAGGTACGACAATCAGTCTGATTGTATCTCAAAAGGAATTACCTTTACAACTGGATGCCAACATCTTTGGCATTTCACTCTCACTATTGACTTTTGTTATGATTAATGCCTGGTATAAATACCAGAAATAATTCAATGTAAAGCTTAGGTCATAAACTTACAAATCTTTTAATTTTTTAATTTTATACTACTATGAATTACACATTTTATACTCCTAATGACAGGGTAAGTGAAGAAAGAAAAAAGGAAGTCGCTGATTTTTTATTCAACCATCTCGATGAGTTTGGCGATGAGTACGATGCAATTATGCGCTGCATCAACTTTGCCCTTGACGAAGAAACTAAGTTTGGTGGTTTCATACTGGTATCTGAAGAATCGGATACAATTACCGGTGCCGTAATCGTGAATAAAACCGGAATGGCAGGTTATATCCCGGAAAACATCCTTGTATACATTGCTGTTCATAATGAATACAGGGGAAAAGGATTGGGAAAAGAATTGATGCTTAAGACCTTTGAAAAAGCAGAAGGAAGCATTAAACTACATGTTGAACCGGAAAATCCGGCAAGATTTCTCTATGAAAAACTCGGATTTACAAGTAAGTATCTTGAGATGCGATTAAACCGATAAACACAAAAAAATGGCAGAGATTACTATTAGTAGTAAGAAACTGAGACATAACTTCGAATTCCTGAAGAAATTTTTCAGCGATAATAATATTGAATGGGGGATAGTAAGCAAGCTGCTTTGCGGCAACGAGGTTTATCTGAAAGAATTGATTGATATGGGTTCTATGGAAATGCTGGACTCGCGTATCAGCAACCTTAAAAAGATAAAAAAAATCAATCCCGAAGTCAATACCGTTTATATTAAGCCACCTCCCCGCAAAAGTCTGCGTTCAGTTATCACTTATGCCGATGTGAGTTTCAATTCGGATTTAGAAACACTGAGGCTCATCTCCAAAGAAGCCGGCCGGCAGGGTAAGGTACACCGTGTTATCATCATGATTGAAATGGGTGATTTGCGGGAAGGTGTACTGGGTGAAAACCTGGTGGGTTTTTACGAAAAGGTTTTTGAATTGCCCAACATTGAAGTAGTAGGTTTTGGCACCAACTTTAATTGTATGTATGGAGTGATGCCCTCAAACGACAAAATGGTGCAACTGAGCCTTTATAAACAAATCATTGAGCTGAAATTCAACAGAAAGATTAAGTGGATTTCAGGTGGATCCTCCGTTGCCATTCCCATGATTCAGAAAAAACAACTACCCAAGGGGATTAACCATTTCAGGGTGGGAGAAACATTGTTTTTTGGTAACAACCTGGTGACCGGAAAAACAATCAAAGGAATGAAGGACGATGTAATAACCCTGTATGCTGAAATCATTGAGTTGTTAGAAAAGCCTATTGTGCCTGAAGGAGAGCTTGCAGAAAATCCCTCAGGAGAGAGGTTTGAGATCAACCCTGATGATTATGGTAAAACTTCATGGCGGGCTTTACTTGATATCGGCCTGCTGGATATATCACCTGATTTTCTTATTCCCCAGGATAAGAACATGGAAATTGCCGGAGCCAGCTCTGACATTGTAGTCATTGACCTTGGCCGAAATCCCAAAAAATATAAAGTAGGGGATTTCGTAAAATTCAAGCTTAAATATATGGGTGCGTTGGCTTTGTTTAATTCAGACTATATTACCAAACGGCTCGTGGAATAGGTGTTTATACTAATCTGCGGAAGCCAGTTAATGGCTGGCCTGGTTAACTGTAACAAAAAAGGCGGCAGGTTCTTCAGAACCACCGCCTTTTTGCATCTGACTTAGTTTTACCTGAGCCGATCTGCTGATCTTACAAGTTCTTCATCTTTTCTGATAGCCCTGCCTGCGAGCAAAATAAATATCATTGCTAACAACGGAAATACAACTGCCACCCCGTATGTAAGCACCCCTGAAAACTCACTTTTTATACCATCGAGATAGAAAAAGGTGCTTACTACAAGAATTACATGCAGGAAAATGTTGATTTTACCAAGCTTTATTTGCAAAAGCCGGTTTTTATATAGAAATGTAGTGTAAACACATAAAATCATGATGATAAATGGCAAAACCATCGCAACCACTCCTAATATACTGGAGTAATCAAGTTTTTCTGTTCCATCTGCCGAAACGATACTCCAGGATTTAACAACATACACTATTCCATTGATATCAATTTTTCCTAAAGGTAATGCCAGAAATAGTATAGCAAATATGAACCCCAGGAACAAATAAACAGTCTGAATTCTTTGAATCATGTCTTTGGATAAAAATTAAAAATTATTTTTCAGTATGCAAAAATA
>SLPR01000337.1 GCA_007131895.1 Bacteroidales bacterium
CCATGGGTAATACTATTAAGCAATTCATCCAACGAGATGATATTCTTTTTCTTCTTCATTAATCAGTAACTTGAAAAAATGCCTCCTCAAAATCAGCTGGATAATGGGGAGGCATTTGGTTAAAAATACAAAAGAGTTATTTCTTTAGCGAAAGAGCTTCTAAGATTTTGGCTTCAATTTCTTCTGCCAGTTCCGGATTGTCGGTCAAAAGGCTTTTCACCGAGTCGCGTCCCTGTCCCAGCTTGGTATCTCCATAGCTGAACCACGAACCTGCTTTCTTGATGATATTATAGTCGACAGCCAAATCAATAATTTCTCCTGTTTTGGATATACCTTCACCATATACAATGTCGAATTCGGCCTGGCGGAAAGGGGGAGCTATTTTGTTTTTCACCACTTTTACCCTGGCCCGGTTGCCCACTACACTGTCTCCGTCCTTGATCTGCGATATACGTCGGATATCAAGTCTTACAGATGAATAAAATTTCAATGCATTACCCCCGGTGGTAGTTTCAGGATTGCCAAACATAACCCCGATTTTTTCGCGCAACTGATTGATGAAAATACAGCAACTTCCGGTTTTGTTGATGGTACCGGCAAGTTTTCTTAGGGCTTGTGACATCAAACGAGCCTGAAGACCCATTTTGCTGTCGCCCATCTCTCCTTCAATTTCACTTTTGGGGGTAAGAGCCGCCACAGAGTCAATAACAATGATATCGATGGCTCCGGAGCGAATCAGGTTTTCTGTAATTTCCAGTGCTTGTTCCCCGTTGTCGGGCTGTGAAACCAGCAGGTTGTCAATATCTACACCCAGCTTTTTGGCATAACTGCTGTCAAAGGCGTGCTCTGCATCAATAAAAGCTGCAATGCCTCCTGCTTTTTGCGCCTGTGCAATGGCGTGGATGGCCAGGGTGGTTTTACCTGATGATTCAGGTCCATAAATCTCTACAATTCTACCCCGGGGAAATCCTCCTATACCCAGGGCATGGTCCAGTGAGATACTTCCTGATGAAATGCACTCTATGGAAACTGCCGGTGAGTCGCCCAGCTTCATAACAGTACCCTTCCCGTAGGATTTCTCTATCTTATCAAGGGTCAGCTGTAAAGCCTTCATCTTCTCGGTATTCACATTTTTTTCTTTTTCTTTCTCTTTGCTCATAATCCGTTCATTATTATATAATTACTACCAGAAATTTCTTTTCTAAATTTACAAAAAAATCAACCAATGGGTACAAAATTACCATATAAAATTTAAAGATACCTACCAAGGTTAAAATTCTTTTCCAACACACTCTTGACAGGCTTTGTTTGGAGCAAACTCATCTGCTGCAATAATACCCAAACCACATAGACAATTAGAATCAGCACCTTCCCTCCCACTCTTGATAGAATTCGGCGAGAAAGTGTTCCATAAATTCATGTCTTTTTAACGCCAGTTTTTTTCCGGTTACCGTATTCATCAGATCCTTCAGCTTCAATAGCTTTTCATAAAAATGATTGATAGTGGGGGAATTGTTTTTGCGGTAAGCTTCTTTGCTCATTTCAGGCCTGGGCAGGATATCAGGATTATAGATTTCTCTGTTCTTAAAACCACCGTAATTGAATGCCCGTGCTATGCCTATAGCCCCTATTGCATCAAGCCTGTCGGCATCCTGAATTAGATCCAGTTCCAGGGAATGAAATACCTGGTTCTCCCTGCCCACTTTAAAGGATATATTGGCCACAATCTGTTCAATGTGGCCAATGATACTTTCCTCCACAGAAAGAGATTCCAGAAACTCTCGTGCTTTTCGTGGCCCTGTCTCTTCATCGCCATCATGAAATTTGCTATCGGCAATATCGTGCAACAAAGCGCCCAGTTGTACCACAAACCTATCCGCTTTTTCAACCTTTGCAATGGTATCAGCGAGGTTCCATACCCTTTGAATATGCCACCAGTCGTGGCCGCCTTCGGCTCCGGAGAGTTCCTCTTTGACAAATTCAATGGTTTTATCAATGATTAATTGTTCTTGTGCGGTAAATACAGAATCCATAACTCTCTTTCCTGTTTATGCAGTTTTAGGTTGTTGGCAAAAATATAAAAAGCAGTTGAAACGAGCCCTCCACAGTTGTACTTCATTGATATTTTTTCCCTATTCAACATTTTACCGGTTCGGATGTTAACCATGGTTGTATTAATCTAATTACATGAACTTTATCAAAACCATCATAGCTTCCAATCCTGGTTTTCAGAAACCCATCCCCACGGAAGCACCGTACCTGGAAATCGCCGAATTCTTTTATGATACCATCCAGGGAGAAGGCATCAACCTGGGACAACCTGCAGCATTTCTGAGGGTACAGCATTGCACACAAAACTGCTGGTGGTGCGACACAAAGGAGGTATGGAGAAGTGGCAACCCTTATACCTTTGGAGAGTTATTTGACTTGATTGATAAAACAGATTTGGTGGAAAAGTTCAAAGCCGGTCAGCATCTCATCTTAACCGGTGGTAGTCCCATGAAACAGCAGCAGGGCCTTACCCTTTTCCTGCAGGCTTTTTCAGAAAGATATGGTTTCAGGCCTTTCACCGAAATAGAGAATGAATGCACCCTGATGCCCACGCAGGAATTCACCCACCTGATTGACGTATGGAACAACAGCCCCAAACTGAAACACAGCGGCAATCCGGACTCTCTGCGTTACCAGCCCGATATAATTCGTCATCTTTCGGGATTAAACAATGCATGGTTCAAGTTCGTAGTGGCACAATACGAAGACTGGCACGAGATAGAAACTTCATTCCTGCAGCCCGGTCTTATGGAAAGAAAACAAATCATCCTGATGCCCCTGGGCGGCACACGTGAAGGGCTGCACAGAATCCGTGAAACGGTGGTGGAAATAGCCGTACGGGAAACCGTGCGTTACTGCTCCCGCGAGCATATAGAGTTGTGGGATAAAAAGACGGGGGTGTAGGAATCAATCAAATCATTAGATCATTCCTGTCATACAACTTCTGTTTTTGCAGGAAAGCAGGGTCTTCAATCCCTCATTCCTTCTTCAATTCAATCAGAATTACACCATTTTTCCCTCTTTCACCATAAATTTCGGTGGCAGATTCATCTTTGAGAATGGTAATGGATTCAATTCTGGA
>SLPR01000053.1 GCA_007131895.1 Bacteroidales bacterium
CCTGCCTTAATTAAAGGATCTATAAACCAATACTAAAAAAAATGCTTTTTCCTTTTCTTACATTTTGTAATTTAATCAGTATCAGACCTACTTCAGGTGCTGAGACATTTACAGTTTCCCTGAATACTTTTCTCTTTAAGGTGCGCATGACTATGCCCATGCCCGGTTGCTGAGATTCTGATTTCAGTAGCGGGCGATACTTTCCTTTTGGGTTTCTTTTCTGACAAGAAAAGGAGGTCTGCCTTGCTATAACCGGGCTGAAAGCCTTTTACATTTGCATCCGGATTTAAAACTACCTCTATTTTATTGCCCACGGGCTTCCAAACATCTGGATTTCTGCATTATTTTTTAATTTCATTTACCTATATATCTAAAACGAACTTACAATATGAGCAATACCAACCTGAATTTCGAAACTTTACAGTTACATGCCGGCCAGGAACCCGACCCAACCACTGGTTCCAGAGCAGTCCCTATTTATCAAACCACTTCGTATGTGTTTAACAACTCTGAGCATGGGGCCAATCTTTTTGCCCTCAAAGAGTTCGGAAACATTTACACCCGCATCATGAACCCTACCACCGATGTATTCGAGAAGCGCATCGCAGCATTGGAAGGAGGCGTAGCTGCCCTGGCTGTTTCTTCGGGGCAGGCCGCTCAATTTATTGCACTGAATAACATTCTTGAAGCAGGTGATAACTTTGTATCCTCCTCTTTCCTTTATGGCGGAACCTACAATCAATTCAAAGTGGCCTTTAAAAGACTGGGCATTGACGTACGATTTGCCCAAAGTGATAAACCCGAAGAGTTTGAGAAACTTATTAACGAAAAAACCAAGGCCATATACACAGAAACCATAGGCAACCCCCGGTTTAATGTTCCCGATTTTGAAGCCTTTGCAAAGCTTGCCGCAAAGCATGATATTCCCCTGATAGTTGACAATACTTTTGGTTGCGGTGGCTACCTCTGCCGCCCCATCGAACATGGTGCCGATATTGTTGTGGAGTCTGCCACCAAATGGATTGGCGGTCACGGTACAAGTATCGGAGGGGTTATCGTGGATGGCGGAAAATACAACTGGGGCAATGGTAAATTCAAACAATTCAGCGAACCCTCGGAAGGTTACCACGGGCTGGTGTTTTCTGATGTTTTTGGAAAAGAGAGTCCATTCGGCAACATTGCATTTATCATTCGTGCCCGCGTGGAAGGGTTGCGCGATTTTGGTCCTGCTATCAGCCCTTTCAACTCGTTTTTGTTGCTACAGGGGGTTGAAACTTTGAGCCTACGTGCCCAGAGACATTCAGATAATGCCCTGGCACTTGCCCGCTGGCTTGAACTTCATCCCAAAGTAGAAAGTGTTAATTATCCGGGACTTGAGATAAGTCCCCACCATGAACTTGCCAAAAAATACCTGCAGCGCGGTTTTGGAGGTGTATTGAGTTTCACGCTCAAGGGTGCTAAAGAACTGGCAACCCAACTTGTTGACAACCTGGAACTGGTCAGTCACCTGGCCAACGTGGGCGATGCCAAAACCCTTATCATTCAGCCTTCTGCCACAACACACCAGCAGCTATCGGATCAGGAACAACTGGCCAGCGGTGTATTGCCTAATCTATTGAGGGTTTCTACCGGGATAGAGCACATAGACGATATCATTGCTGATTTTGAGCAGGCATTGGATAAAATATAAACCATTACCAGGTTGTCTCTGAAACTCTGTTTGAGAGACAACCTGTCGTAATTTCCATCTTAACTTTACAATCAATGACAAACCAAAATAATAAACAGGTTATAGGACTTTTTGGCTTCGGCGTGGTAGGCGAAGGCTTGCATCATGTTCTCAAACACAGCCACACCACAAATGCCACCATCAAAAAAATCTGCATCCTCGACCCCGGCAAAAAACGAAGCCTGCCGGAAAAACACTTCACCCTTGATGCGAATGATATCCTGGATGATGCAGAAATTAACCTTGTGGTGGAGCTGATCAATGATTCGGAAGATGCCTTTCACATAGTTTCCCAGGCCCTCAGAAAAGGGAAAAGTGTCGTGTCGGGCAACAAAAAAATGCTTGCAGCTCATCTTCCCGAACTGATCCAACTGCAGGAAGAAACCGGGGCTGCTTTGTTGTATGATGCTTCTGCCTGCGGTTCCATACCTGTTATCCGTAACCTGGAGGAATATTACGACAATGATTTGCTTCTATCCATAACAGGCATTCTCAATGGCTCTTCCAATTTTGTTCTCTCCAAGATTTTCAATGAAAAGAAAAACTATCCGGATTCTGTAAAAGAGGCCCAGCAACTGGGGTTTGCAGAAGCAGACCCCAGCCTGGATATGGGAGGCTGGGATTCTTTGTATAAGCTGGTAATACTTGCAGTACATGGGTTTGGAGCTCTGGTAAACCCAGACGATGTGTTTGTGTCGGGTATTTCCAACCTGCAGGCAAATGATATCCGTTTTGCCCGGGAAAAGGGCTACAGGTTAAAGCTGGTAGCACAAGCCACAAAAGTCAACGGCAAAAGATTCAACCTGATGGTAATGCCCAAAATGGTGACCGAAGATGAGTATATCTATAACGTGGAAAATGAATACAATGGCGTTATCATCGAAGGCTCCTTTTACGAAAAACAATTCATGTTTGGAAAGGGCGCCGGAGGTCATCCAACGGGCAGCTCAGTGCTTTCCGACATAACTGCACGTATGCACGGATACCGCTATGAGTACAAAAAAAGGAAATATTTCAACATCCCCCAGCATACCAATGATGTTACAGTAAGAGTTTACTTAAGATTCAAGAACCTGTTGGATTTCAGTCATTTTGAATTTGATGAGATTGAAGAGAAACTTTCCAGTCGTGATTATAATTATGTGATTGGCAGCATAAAACTTTCCAATCTCATCCACATCCGCAAACTAATTCAAACTTTGGATGTTTTCCTTGCGTTTTTTGAAGAACCCACTGTTAATGAAGAATCTGGAGTATAAAAATATGTTTGGCAGGTTTTGCCGAATAAAATAATAAATAGTGACCTAATGACCATACCCGAACTCATATCCCAAAGCAATGGCAATCGCCGGATCAGCTACGAATTGCTTCCTCCCGTAAAAGGGAGC
>SLPR01000328.1 GCA_007131895.1 Bacteroidales bacterium
AGGCTTTTTCGGATGCACGATTCACATCTTCATAATCAGCAGTGTTTACTTTTTCAAAAACCACTGTATGCCCTTCCCCGGCAAGGTGTAAGGCTGTTTCTTTTCCCTTCTCCTCATTCATATCCCAGATGATGACATTTGCACCTTCTGAAGCGAACCTAACAACAGCTGCTTTTCCTATTCCGTCAGCTCCTCCGGTGATGATGGCTGTTTTGTTTTTGAATCTTTCCATTGTTTGCTATATATTATGTGTTCTCTGAATAATGTTGTAAAATTACGTATCCCCAGGGCTGGTTATTCCCTTTCCACAATCATGGCTATTCCCTGTCCGCCGCCGATACAAAGGGTGGCAAGTCCGGTTTTGTTATCCCTTCGCTTCATCTCGTACAACAGGGTTGTGAGCACTCTGGCACCGGAAGCACCAATAGGATGACCCAGTGCAATGGCACCGCCGTTTACATTTACGATATCGGGGTTGAGTTTCAGGTCGCGAACCACGGCCAGACTCTGGGCAGCGAAAGCTTCATTGGCCTCGACAAGCTCGATGTCTTCTATTTGCATTCCTGCCTTTTTCAGGGCTTTGCGGGTAGCTTCAACCGGGCCGTAACCCATAATTTGCGGATCGAGCCCAATATAGGCGAAGGACTTTATCTTTGCCAGCGGCTGCAGCCCCAGTTCGCGGGCCTTGTCAACACTCATTACCACCACCATGGCCGCTCCGTCGTTGATGCCACTGGCATTTCCGGCCGTAACGGTACCTTCTTTTTTAAAGGGAGGGTTTAACCCGGCGAGTTGATCCAGGGTGAGTCCTTTGCGGGGGAACTCATCTTTTTCGACCACCAGCGTTTTTTTCCGCTGCACAATTTCCACCTTAACTATTTCTTCATCAAAAGTCCCTTTATTAAAAGCCTGTTCGGTTTTACGCTGGCTGTTCAGGGCAAATTCATCCTGTTCTTCGCGGGTCAGATTCCAGTTTTCGGCAATGTTTTCCGCTGTAACACCCATATGATAATTAAAGAACGCATCGGTGAGGCCATCATGAATCATGCTGTCAACCATGGTTGCATTGCCCATTTTATATCCAAAACGGGCTTTGGGAAGCAGGTAGGGAGCATTGCTCATACTTTCAGATCCACCGGCCAGAACAATTTCATTCTCACCCAGCATGATACTCTGAGCTGCCATGCAAACCGCTCTCAGGCCTGAACCACACAACTGATTGATGGTTGTAGCCGGTGATTCCTGTCTTACGCCTGATTTTACAGCAATCTGGCGGGCAATGTTCTGCCCCTCACCTGCCGACAAAATATTTCCGGCAAAAGTTTCATCCACCTGGTCGGCGCTGATTCCTGCCCTTTTAATCGCTTCTTTAGCTGCATGGACGCCAAGCTCTACTGCCGACAAAGAAGCTAGTCCGCCTCCAAAATTGCCGATGGGTGTACGTACTGCCGATACTATGCATACTTCCTTTACTTGCATATCTTTAAATTTTTCCGGTTTTACATTGGGTGTAAAAACACACAATAAACTATATCCTCGAATACCGATTTTTCAGAATTCCCTCTAGGGAATGTGATTACGAAAACGATTGCAAATAAACGAAGCAGGAAGACCTAAAAAAAACCTCAAAAGAAGATTTGCAGGTGTGACTACGCGATTTTTTTTGAATTAAAAATGAGGGTTATCTTTATTATAAGGCTTTATCATGCCATAAAACGGGGTGTGACTTTATAGGAAGGGTGCTTGAATAGCCTGTCGAATAGTTGCTGAAAAGTTTCAGGTTCGTGTCCTTTAAGTTCTGTACACATTTCTTTCATAAGTCTGAATTTGTGTTTATCAGGCACATACGCAAGGCTGGTTTCATAAAGGGAATCGAACAGCTGGGCAGATGTAATGAGAAGTTCTTTGTAGCGGGCAAGTTCGTATATCCATATAAACGAAGGTATATACCCGGCTTTTTTGCGATATGCCTCTTCGCGGGTCAGCAGATTGAACTTTTTTTCCAGAGAAAGAATTTTGCTGTAGTTTTCTGCCTCCAGCAAAGCATAAGCATAGGAGGTGAAAAAGATGTGCCATCGGTTTTGGAGAATATCGTCGCGGTGATTGTCCATGAATCCGGCAGCATAGCTGATTGCCTCAAGCGGCTTTTTGTTGCGTGTAAGTGCCTGGATATAAAAGGATGCAAACCCTATGCGGTTGTGGGAACTGAGGGTTTTCTTAAAATCGGGGAAGCTCCGGGACAGCAAGCCAAGCGCTTCGCGGTGTTTCCCGTCGCGCATGAGCACAGCACTAAGGTTGTTGAGATATTGCAGGAAATCATTGCTTTTGTATCTTATGGACAGATAACCATAATATTGCGCTTTGGCCAAATCATTCTCCCGGGCATGCACCAGTAGTCTGTTGCCATAGTAATTCACCAGAATTCTTGGCGAATAGAGACTACCCGTTTCAAACAATACGTCGAGCTTGTCAAACAGCTCCAGCAACCGGCCATACTCTTTATATACGTAATACAAAAAGGTAAGCCTTACAATGGCAAAATAGCGATTGAGGCCGTCGAGGGTTTCATCTTCAAAAACTGCAATCAACTTTTCCTCCCACACTCGGCTGTTTTCTCCCATGAAATTGTATTGGGAAACAATATCGTGTGTTGCATCGTGAAGTTGCTGATAAACAGCCTGCCCTTTTCTGTATTCACCTTCATACTTTTGCAAGAACTCACTTATTACCTCATAATTATCATGACGTACCCTGATAATGAGAAAATGCCTGTAGTTTTGCATCAGCTCATAAAACCGCAGAAAATAGTAGGTAGGATGAGAATAATTCTTGACATACCTGATGATATCTTTTTCATCTTCAAGCGAAAGAGAATCAGTCATAATTTTTCGATCCATCTGGCAAAGCCACTCATAAAAGACATCCACGTCAATGCTTTCCAACCTTGCAGGTATCCATTTTTTCATATAGGAATACTTGCGCTTATCAATATGGGCAGGAAAAGAAAGAGGCTTGTGGGGCTGAATCAGGTTGTGATGCAGTATTTTAAGAATAGAAATTTTTTCAGCATCCTTTAACTGGTGCGTTTTTATAAGCCATGCCACCTGGTGAGGAAGA
>SLPR01000207.1 GCA_007131895.1 Bacteroidales bacterium
ATTGCCGGGCATGGGTTCGTTCACCGGTAGCCCGGCCGGAAAGAGCCCCCGTGGCCAGGGGCTGCAGGGCCACGATTAAAGCCACAATCCCCGCAGGAACCTGCCGATCCAGTGCAAACAAAACGCAGGCAAGCCACACCCCGTGGGCCAAAACACCAATCAGCATATGGGGTGCTGCCGTCTTCCAGCCCACCCATCGGAAACGGTTTCTTGCCAGCAAGTAGAAAAGAAGTACCAGGGTTAACGCCAGGTATCGCCAGAAAAGCAAAGTGTAGGGTCCGGAGAAAGGAAGTCCGTACTCGGCGCCAATAAATCCCGAATTCCATAAGAGTACAAATCCTGCAGCTAAAAAGAGTGTGGTTCTTTGCATTCGTTAATGATTTGAATCATATTTGTCTCATATCTGCCATTTATGATGCAGCATTCAACCGAATCGGCTGGCGGTTTATCATAGGCTAAAATATCATCGGTTCGTATGTTATTCCCTCAAATAAGACATAACGAATCTGAATCCTATGGAGTTATCCTTGTAATCAGCTGGCTTTTCAATCCTTTCATAAATATCTGCTTCCCTTTTCCACGAACTACCCTTGACAACCCTTCGCCCATCTATAGTTTGATTAACAGTCCATTCGCTAACATTTGCATGCAGATTATGAAGACCATATTTGCCTTTTTCTCCACTTTGTACCCTTTTTATCTCAGAAACATTTACAGGGTCATTTCCTTCAGTATTTCCCTTAGCGGCATAGACCCACTCGATTTCGGTGGGTAACCTGAAATCCGACAGAAGTGGCAACCCTTGTTCTTTTCTTTGCTTGTTCAACTGATGGGTTTTCCATATACAGAAAAATCCTGCACTTTCAAAGGAAACACCAACCACAGGATAATCATCATATTTGCCGGAATAAAAGTAATTCTCAATGGAATGCTCACCACCCCAATCATTGAAATATGTTACTTTATCCAGAATTCCCCGGAAACTATAAAATGTCACTGCACCCTGAAAATCTGCCTCTTTTGCCATTTCATCAAGATGTATTACCCTTAAACTATCCCGGGGATTTGACTTTAATGCCTCAATGAATTCCCGATATTCTTTGTTCGTGATTTCTTCACTCATCCAAAAGGCATTAACTTTAACCTTAGTGGAGTTGTACTCAAATTCTCCTTTCGGGATTAGTTTCATATTATTTTCAGGAGGGGTCGTTGCATGCAAAACCTGCCCAAAGGAATAGTTTAACAATTGCAAAACAATAAGAATTTTAAGGGTTTTTTTCATAATGTGGTTTTTTAAGCATCAAGGGTTAAAGTCTCATTTTTGGCCTCATTTTTCAAATCAGATCCTATGAATTCAATTCTGCAAGAAAATAGGTCCCTGCAAATTTCTAACTTCACTTAATACATTTACGAACTCGTAAAGTCTTCATATAAAGTTGGCCCAATTTTCTAATTGATATCTAAAGGTCTTTATTCGGTGCATATTTTGCTTCAGAAATACGTTTTGTTCGTCGCATACCTGCATTTATCGGTGTATTTCTTAGTTTATTATAATGCTTATTCTTTGCACGTTGCGATTTTTACGCTGACAGAAACGGCAGTTCGACTCACAACCCCCGTTGAAATTCCAATTACTTTTTAAATATAGATATACAAAACAAATATTGGTTGATTAAACCAGAAAAATCCAGGGTATCTCTCACAGCGAAATAAAAACCAGCTATAGCGGACATGCCCGGGTGGCAGATGGCTATTCAAGCCTATGGGTTTGTGACGAAGGATATACAGATGATTACAAAATACATTATACAGGTTCCGGCGTTGGAAAATGTCCCTGGCTGGCCATGTCGGGTTTATTTCAGCTTCACTCTCATTAATACGTCGGTTGTTGTCATATAAAAATACTCATGCCCGGTATCAAAAGCACAATTGGCGGTTGCTTTTCTGGTTTTGATGGCAGCCAGGTGTTTTCCTTCCGGGCTGATAATATGAACTCCGCCAGGCCCAGTTGCAAAAATGTTCCCACTTTTATGAATCTTCAATCCGTCAGGTAATCCCCTGCCATTTTCTGCAATGCCCAGAAAGTCAAATAATATTTTCCCGTTTTCAAGTGACCCATCCCCGGCAATGTCATAGCTGTATAAAACCGGATTTTCCGGATCAGATTGATTGATATACAAGGTTTTCTCATCCAGAGATAATGCAATTCCATTGGGCCAGCTAAGACTGTCAAGCAGTAAATAAACTTCCTTATCGGCACTCACCTTAAATACTCCGTTGAATCCTATTTCCCCTGTTCTGTTTTCTGGTCGACCATAAGGAGGGTCTGTAAAATAGATATTGCCTGCACGATCCATTACCAGGTCGTTGGGACTGTTGAATTTCTTCCCTTCATAAGTGTCAGCAAGGGTGATAAATTGCTCCTGAGGGTTTTTCACATCAGCATCCATGCGTGCAATACGTCTGTCTCCATGCTGGCAAAGCACCAACCTGTTTTCATGGTCCAGAATTAATCCATTGGGACCTTTGCCGGAATCTGTATTCTCTTCACCGGTATGGCCGGCAGATTCAAGATAAATACCAAGGCTGTCCTTTTCACTCCATATGTAAATTTTATTTGCAGGGATATCAGAAAATATTACAGCTTGTAATTCATCAATCCAGAGCGGGCCTTCAGTCCAGTAAAATCCTTTTGCCAGTATTTCAAAATTGGCATTAGGATCAATGATAGTAATTGCCATTGAATCGTATATCTCAATTTTTCCTGGCTCCATGAAAGGATCAACAGCCTTGTTTTCAGAGGAGTCCGCTTTAGGGTTGTATTTGCAGGAAACAAATACCAAAAGCACAAAAGCCATGAAGAAAATAAATCGATCATGCATAATATTATATTATTTAGATGGTAAATGTAAAAGGCAAGTGGATGTACATTTGGGTGCCGCTTACCAGGCATACGCCATGGGTGCTTCGCCACCGGGTCCCGGGAATATCTCGTCCAGTTTTTTGAGGACCTCTTCATCCAGCTGAATACTTGCTGCCCGAACTGCACTTTCCAGTTGCTCAAGGGTTCGTGGCCCCACAATGGGCGCTGTTACCACCGGATTATGAA
>SLPR01000342.1 GCA_007131895.1 Bacteroidales bacterium
CATATGGGGCAGATAACCCTGGGAGATCAGGGTCTTTGGAACATGAGCATCTCCAATACAGGAGAAGGACCCCTGCATATCGAAAGTATCTCTTTTGAACAGAACAGTCTTTTGTTTTCTGTCGATACAGAGTTGCCATTAACAATTGAAGGAAATACCAGTATGGTGGTACCGGTGATTTTTGACCCTGACCAGATCGGTTATTTTGAAACCACACTGGTTATCCATTCCAACGATCTTCTTCACCCCGAAACGAACGTAGAAATCACTGCCTGGGCCCTGGAATCAGGCCCCTTCCTTTATACTGAGCAGGAGTTGATTGATTTTGGTGTCATCAGGATTCACTCTTCCAATAAGGGTTATCTTGAGCTCACCAATATGGGAGATACCCGAATCCAGTTTGAGGATATTGTGTTTTCTCATGCCGATTTTACCCTCGATCCTCAGGTAGGTATTCCCTTTAGCCTCAATTCAACACAATCCACCTCAGTGCCCTTCTGGTTTAAACCCTCCACAGAGGGCTCTGTCTCCGGGCAGATGACTCTGTATTTTGACAATCCTGATCAATCGCCTTACAGTATTGAAGTAAAAGGACTGTCTGAAGATACAGAATACCCTTTGGGATATGCCCTGTGGAGCCATGATTTTAAGGGAACAGGAGTGAATAATCCCCGTGCTATCCTGGTGGGAGACGATGTGAATGAGGATGGAAGAAGGGATGTATTTGTATCCACCCGTGGCGAAAAAGTGTATGCTTTTGCAGGCAATTCTTCTGGCGATGCATCTGTGCTTTGGGAAACCTTTCTGGGCACTGCCGAATACCCCAAAACCATGGCTATGCTCGATGATATCAACGAGGACGGGTTTAACGATCTGGTAGTGGGAACTGCCTGGGCCGACAGAGCCATTACTGCCCTTTCTGCCCGCACCGGAGAGATACTCTGGCGCTATGAAACCAATGCATACGGATACGGAGGCTGGGTATATATGGTAGATGCAAGCAAGGACTTCAATGGCAATGGATATCGTGATGTGCTCGCAGCCACAGGGAATGATATGTATGGCTCGGGGCCGCGAAGAATCTTTCTGTTCAATGGCAAAACCGGTGAAATCATCTGGCAACGCTTTATGGGTGCTGCGGCCTTTTCAGTACTTGCAGTGGAAGATTTCACCGGGGATGGTGTCCCTGATGTGATTGCAGGTGCTACCACTGTAAACCAGCAAGGACGTGTGGTGGCCATCAACGGTGCCACAGGAGAAATAGAATGGCAAAAAACCACGGGGGGTACTTCTGTGTGGGCCCTGGAGCAACTGGACGATATTACAGGAAATGGGATCAAAGACATTCTTGCCGGAAGCTATAACGGGATCTACTATCTCATTGACGTTACCACAGGTGAAGCCCTCTTTACCCATAACCTGGGAGGCAATGCCCTGATCCTGGACTTTTGGAGGGCCAGCGATCTCAACGGCGACGGCTTTACGGATTTCATACCGGCCTATACCACCGTCAATAATGCCGTTGCCATCAGCGGTAAGGACGGCCAGCTGATCTGGAGCACTCCTATTGCCGATCAGTCATGGAGTGTGGCCCCTCTTAATGATATTACAGGAAACGGAATAAACGATGTTGCCATTGGCACCCTGTATAGCAACAATCGCGTTTATTTTCTTAATGGTGCCACCGGAGAGATTCTGGAAACTATCCACATGCGCGATGCGGTGGATGTAATTACAGCATTGCCCGATATCACCGGAGACAACTCAATGGAAGTGGTGGCAGGTGTGCGCGACAATTTCATGATCGCTCTTTCCGGCGGGACTGCCGTTGCTCCTCAACCTTACATGGCCACATTTACTGTTACCGACGATCAGCAACCCGCCAATCTGCTTGAGAATGCATCCATTGTGATCACTGAAAACGGCAGAGCTACTACTACCGATGCCAATGGCGTGGGAGTGATAGACCTGGATGATGGCTCCTGGTCATATACTGTTTCAAAAGAAAATTATTATCCGGTGGAAGGTTCTTTTACCATTGCAGGAGCTGATGTGGATATTGATGTGGTATTATCCGCTTCCGATACACATCTTCCCGAACTGACTTCGCCGCGACTGGCATTGCTGGAAAGCTATCCCAACCCTTTTTCTGATCATACCAGCATTGTGTTTACCCTGACACAGCCCACCGAGGTTTCTGTTGCATATTATGATATGGATGGACGCAGGGTGAGTATTAAAGAAAGCGAATTCTTTCCCGCTGGCAAAAACACGTTGAAGTGGGAGGGCAGAAATCAACATGGAAGTCTGCTTACCGATGGTATCTATTTTATCGAGGTGCTCACCGGCGATAGTGCGATGCGTACCAAAGTAATGATTCTCAGAAACTGATCTTACAATGGGCAAGGCAATCCAGTGAAGGTTTTTGCTGTGTTACCCATCCATATTAATATCTGTTATCTCATAGAAAAGCCCTTCTGCTCGCAGGCAGAAGGGCTTTTTCAATAGACCTTAAATCCAAATGACAAACGGACCTTTCTGTCAGGAAAGATCCGTTTGTTTTAGGGTTGAGAGAATGTTAATCTGAAGACAGAAGTAACATTTTTCAGTGATTATCGGCTTACTTGTATCCTGCGGGTAACACTTCCCTCTTGTGTGTGTAATTTTAAAAGATAGATACCGGGTTTCAGGTCTGAAACATTAATCCGTGCAGAGGTATGGTTAATTTGTTCGCCGTAAACCTGTTGTCCGAGTATGTCGTATATAAACACATGGGTAAGGATTTCCTGGGTCTGAATGTTGACCTCCTGGTTCGCAGGATTAGGATAAACCATCGCTTCATTTAAGGTTTCAGGGCTGGTAACCGATGTGTCGTCTTCAGAGAGGATAACGTTAACGGTAACATCTTCATCGGTTATCTCCACAGTGCCTTCACTGTCGAAAAAGCCGGAAAGGCTGACCGTCCAGCTATAAGTACCCGCAGGCAGATTGTCGAATACATACTCGCCAGCATCGTAGCTTGTGCCATCAAGGGTCACCACTGCATCGGCAAGCGGATTGCCATCCTCATCTTCCACTTCAAAGGTCAGGGTATACCCGTGGGTGACAAGTACAACCTCAACGGTCACATCCTGATCGGTCACCGTAACAGTTCCCTCAGTAGGATAGTGTCCCGTTTTGCTTACGATGTAACTGTAATTACCAGGTGCAACATCTTCCAGGATATATTCGCCGGCAGGCAATTCCTGTTGGTTAAAGGTAACCACTGCATCCTGCACGGGATTGCCGGATTGGTCGGTAATATCAAAGGTTACCGTATACAAGTCAGGAACTTCACTCACCAGTAAATCATCAAAGACCCACCAGTTGATATCAGGGGAATTGCCGTCGAAGATCCATGCAATGCGCAGGCTGTCTGACCCTATGCCATGGTCTTCATCGGTAAGAATGGCAGAGAAGGTGAAAGCATCGATGTCGCCCGGGTTTTCCCACTGGTGTATCAGGTGTTGCACACCATCCACCAAAGTGACGACTTTGAGGGTATATTCACCGGGTTGAGAGAAGTTGTTCACCAGGGTTTTGAAGGAGATATAGGCTTCATCCAGTCCGCTGGTATTGATATAGGGTGAACGAAGGTAGAATTCTCCGGTATGTTCCGGCGTGAAGTTGAAGCGCATTTCCGGCGCTGTACCTCCGGCATGTGAGGTGTTGTTTACCGCCCAGTTTTCTGCATTTTTGGTCCATCCTTGGGGAATATCTCCTGTATTGATTCCTGTAAAATTTTCAGACCATGGCAGTTCAACTACAGGAATGTCAGTTACCTCAATAAAGAAGTCCAAAGTCACTACATCTGATACACCTGTGGTATAAACTGCCTGCACACCGGCAGTGTAGTTGCCGGTCTGCGGTATAATGAACAGGTATTCCATTGCTTCGGTTGTGGCCAAAGGATCGGTCAATTCATCAAGGAATACATTGAATCCGGTAAAAACCTTGTCTGCCTTTGATTCGTTATGCTGCCAGCTGAACAGGATCTCTCCGTTGTCGAGTCCTTCTTCCGAAACCTGCAGATTGTGAGGGTTGAGCAGGATATCGGTCATCAGGGCTGTTAACTGCATGTCGCTGTCATCTACCGTGAAGTTGATCTCAAGGGGTTGATATCCATGGGCCGTAACGGTGGCAGTATAGAATCCGTCGGGCAGCATGATGGAGGCGACACCTTCTTCGTTGGTAACAATATCGTCTACATAGGTGTCAAAGGAGATTACCGCATTGGGTATGGGTTGCTCATCCTGAGCGTTTTCCGCCACAGTGATGGAAACAGTATATAGTTCAGGCGCGCTTTCCAGGGTTACGTCGTCGATGTTCCAGTCGCGGATGCCCAGGCTGGAACCGTCAAAAATAAATGCTATGCGCAGATTTTCAGCCCCAATGCCGTGCTCTTCCTGTGTAAGGATGGCCCAGTATTGTTCAGAAGGTACGTTGGATGGATCCTTCCATTCAAATATCAGATGCTCCTGATCGCCTACAATTGTAACAACCCTCAGGTCATAGGGACCGGGGCCACCGTAGTTGTTTATGTAATGTTGAAAAGACAGCTTCATTTCGGTAAAGTCGCTGGTGTTGATCAATGGCGATTGAGTATAGTAACGCCCTTCTATGGCAGGACTCCACATAAACCTTAGCTCGGGAGCTTCTCCTCCTGCGTGGTCGGTGTTGGTGACTCTCCAGTTGCTTACATTTCTCATCCAGCCAAAAGGCAGGTTGCCCGAGGGTACGCCGCTGAAGTCTTCTATCCATGGAAATTCTGTTATGGTTGCATCAATACCCTCGGCAGTCAAGGGTATTTCAAAATTATCCACGGTTAAAAGGGCGGTTTTTTCTCCCTCTGTTTCCGGGTTGAAAACCACGGAGAAAACAACACTTTCACCCCCGGCCAGTTCGGCAGTTTCCTCAAGGTTGTTCAGGGTAAATTCGGTGAAATGCTCACCACTGATAGTGATATCGCCGGGTTCGATGACCAGCAGTCCCTCTCCATGGTTGGAGATGGTGAAATCAACAGGATGGGAGGCAGTTCCCGTTTGCCATTGACCAAAGTTGTGGCTCTGAGGGGTAATATGCATGATAGGTTCTTCCGGAATTACTTCCAGTACAAAATCATCGAGAAACAAGGTACGGATAGTGGACGGGAAAACGCCTTTGAAGGCCACATAGTTATCGGTGCCCTCGTAATCACTGAAGGAAAAGGTAAACTCCTGGTAACTGGTGGTAAGGGTAAAACTTGCCAGCGAAGTAAAAGTAGCAGCACTCCCGGGGTTGGAGATGGTTCCCACTTCTATGGCATTATCTGCGCCCGACTGAGCTTTGGCATAAAAGCGTACGCGAAGTTCGGAAAGGTCATGGGCAATCTCAGGGGTAATCAACAACAGCTGGGCATTCACGTCTATCATGTTTTGAAACCTTACATGGTATGGAGGGCTGTTGGGTACCCCGGTACCTATGGTTTCAATACCACCGGTAGAAGTAGTGTTAACAAGTTTTGACCACCCCAGGGCCATATCAGGTGGGGTTACATTGGCAAAATTTTCGGTGTGAGGAAGTTGGGTAATAAGCGGGTCAAACCCTTCTCCCAGCAAAGGTATTTGCATCTCTTTCACTTGCAGGGTAGCCTCTTTTTCTCCCGTGACAACCGGTGAAAAAGCAATACTTATGGTTGTTGTTTCAAAGGAGCCAAGTGTGACCATCTCAGTGAGATTGGTGAGAATGAACCGCTCCGCATCTGTTCCGGTGATGGTGATATCGGTGGGAGCGATCTCAAGGTTACCAATGCCGGTGTTTTCGAGGATGAACTCTTTGGGGTTGCTGGTTTCACCGAAAACTACTTTTCCAAAGTCCCAGGAAGAAGGATAGACAAAAAGCACAGGCGATGTTGGGATCTCTTCAAAGGCAAAGTTGTCTATGAAAATGTTCCGGTTGCCCGTTGAAGGAGTAGAGCCGTGCTTAAAGGCAATGTGGGTGTTGTTGTTTATCGTGGCATCAAAATCAATGATAAATTGCTGGTAGCTGTTGGTCAGATCATCCTCCCCCGAGAGGGTGTGAAAGGGGGTGAAAGTTGTTGCATCGGTGGGGTCGGTCATGGTGCCAATGATCAGGTCTGGCTTGTTTGAGTTGAGGTTAATTCTCGAATAAAACCGGATGCGCTTGTTGGTGTAGTTCTCCACCAGTGGGGTGATAAGAAAGATATCGGCATCGGCATTGTCGTCGGAGAGCAATCTTACATGATTAGGGGGTGTGATGGGACCAAAACCACTGTTTGTTCCAACCGTAGCCTGGGCATAAGTGGGATTGTTTACGATTTTGTGCCAGCCCTCGGGTATTTCCGGGGTGGGAAGGCTGTTAAAATCCTCAAAATGGGGTGCCTGCATCACTGCCGGACCGTTGTCGTCTGCCCGGGCCAAAAGGGAAACGCTCACCAATAAAGGTATCAGGATTAGCCCTGAAATGAAGTTGAGTAGTTTTATTTGCATGGTTTTTCAATTTAGTGTGTTTTTGTAAGAATTATGACAATCAGGAGCAAAGGATAAGAAAAAAACTTTTATCCAACAAACAAAAATAAGAAATGCCACATGCAGAAACAATACGAGTCAAATGGTATTTAAACATTCATTTTGTAAGTGCCAGTACGTATTTGTTGGTGCAGGAAATTTGAATGCCTTGCACTTATCCTGTAAACAAAATCAATATTTGATGTCCGGATAATTTTTATGCGGATATGTTGAAGAAAGTGCTCTCTCCCGCAAAATGGGGAGAGAGCACGAAGTAGCAGCGAAGCCATATCTTATCACTATTTCCGGTCACCGGGTGTGACTGGTCCCCCGGTCAGTTTTTCAGTATCTGAATGAGCCTGGAAACAGTTTTGTCTGCAACATAAATTTGTACAATGTACATGCCTGGATGCCAGTTGTCTGTGTTTATACTGTGTTCAAAATGATTCGGTTTGCCTTTATAAATGATCCTTCCCGTAATTTCAGATACAGTTATCTGTTCTATCCTGTCAGCCGACCTTATATGAAATTCTGTTCGGGCCGGATTGGGATAAATATTTATATTGGAAATGTCCATAGAGTGTGCCCCTAAATCTACTTCCGTTAGTATCACTTCTATGGTCAGGTTTTGGTTGTCAACCGTCAGTTGTGAAGAATACTCTATGTACCCTGGGCTGTATACACTGTAAGGCCATGTTCCGTTTTCCACCTCTTCAAAGATGTAGTTTCCGGCTGCATTGGTAATGGTGTCCAGCGTTATTACAGCATCAGTAACAGGGTTCTCGTCTTCATCCAGCACTGTAAAGGTAACGGTAAATGTGGGTTCTTCAGGCAGCGAGTAGTAAAACTCAATTTCAGCCACAGGTGAGGCCCCGGTTGAATACATGGATTTTACCCCTGCAGTATGGTTTCCTTCAGCAAGTCCTGTGAAGAGGAATTCTGTTTCTGAATGGTTCTCTGCCATCAGATCTCCATTGAGGAAAACATTGAAACCTGTGAAAACCTTCTGAGACTTATTCAAAGGGTCCCCGACAACAATACTTTCCGGCGTTTTTTTATGAATGGGTTCCTGAGCATTGCCGGCTGTTATCAGCCTGGTTTCCTGCTTCAGTTCGCCCAGTGACTGACCGTATCCTCTGATGAGGAAGTTGTTTTCAAAATCCCACGCTTCAATGGGCTGAAATTCAAATTCAGGATTCATAATGTTTAGATTGGCAAACTGGGTTCCGGGGACAAACTCCCAGGGTTCATTGTTACCATCATCTGTGGCCAGGGCCAGGAAGCCATTTGCGCTTACGCCAATAAAAAAGCCCTGGTGTGCTTCCAGTGGTGATTCAAAAGCATAGGTGTTCCATTCCATGTGTGCATTGGTTACTTCTTCGGCACTATAGATTATGTTATTTCGATCCGGCGCTCCGTTTTCGTCCAGCCCCAGCACCCATAGTTTTACGGTGGGGTAGGGCCCGGCATTGTCTGTAAGGAACCAGCTTAACTCATGAAGTACTGCAGCTTCATGGTGTGCTGCTCCCATTACACTGTTGATATCACCATCCTGAAATCCCAGCTGACCTGTGGCAATTCCATCGTCGTAGCGAAACACATCATAGTCTGCCATCCAGCTAAACAGCGCTTCACCGCTTTGCATCCCATCGGTGGTAATTTCCAGAGCAAAGGGTGTGCGGATTTTGTCTTGCAGGAATACATCAATGTCAGAATTGCTATCCACTGTAAATGAAATGGTTTGTGATGTATAGTCCTCATGGGTGATATCAGCAGTATAACTTCCTTGTGGCAGTTCTACAGATGCTGTGCCGAGTTCGTCGGTGATCAACGGATCAATTCCGTCGATAATAATGCTGGCTCCCTGCACCGGCAATTCCTCATCCGAATCTTCCATTACTGTGAAGGTGGTTGTAAAGGCCTGGTCAAGGAAAATGTCATCCACATACCAGTTGCTTATATCGTAAGAGTTGCCTTCAAATACCCATGCCAGCCTCAAATGGGGATCACCGATTCCATGTTCATCAGCACTGAGCATGAAGGTCAATTCCCGGGAGCTGATATTATCGGGGTCTACCCATTCATGAATCAGATATTCCTGGTCATTGGCCAGGGCAACTACCTTTAGGGTATAACTTCCGGGAGCCTGGAAATTGTTGACTCTGTGCCTGAAGCTGAGCATCATGCGCGAGATCCCTTCTGTATTGATTCGGGGGGATTTAAAATAAGATATTCCATTGAACTCGGGGACCCAGTTGAAGCGCAACTCCGGGCTTTCGCCCCCTGCATTGCTGGTGTTCATAACAGCCCAGTTGGGGCGGTCTCTGAGCCAACCCTCGGGTATCTGTCCTGCATCAACACCTGAGAAGGTTTCTGACCAGGGAAAATCCCCGATGGTAAAATCATGACCTGTGCCTGTAAGGATTACCTCAAAATCCTCTACCTGCAAAGTGGCGTTTTTGGAGCCGGAAGTGGCCGGAGCAAAAGTAACCTGGATAGTAGCTGTTTGACCAGGTCCCAGGTTTACTTCCTGTTCAAGATCGGCAAGCAGAAAATCAGTGGCATTGGGGCCGGCAATGGTTATGTCGCCAGGTTCCAGGGTAAGCAAACCACCTCCCTGGTTGGAGATGACAAAGGTTTTTGGTGAAGATTCATCCCCTGTCTGGCTTAATCCAAAATCAAATTCTGAAGGATTCACCTGTGCCTGTGGCTCTTCTGAAATCTCATCCAGCTCAATATTGTCTAAGTAAACAAAAGTCCACTGCATGGCATTGTCTCCGAAAAGAAAAACGAGATACTCATCATTGCCCACGGCATCATTGAAAAAGATATTGAATTGCTGGTAGGTATTGGTCAGTCCGGCAATGGTGTCGAAGGGGCTAAAAGTGGCAATATCTGTGGGATTGGACATAGACCCCACGATGAGGTCAGGTAGTCCGGTTACCAGATGGGCCCTGACCCACAGGCTGAGTTGTTTGTTGGCCAGGTTGGCCACCGGAGGTGAAATAAGCATTACGATGGCGTCGGGCTCTTGATTGGAATACAATCGAACATGGTTGGGAGGGGAGACGGGTGTACCGGTAGTTGAGTTTTCTACCCGCGCATTGGCAGATGTGGGATGATAGACAAAACTACTCCACCCGAAAGGCAGGTCAGGAATGGGTACACCGTTGAAATCCTCCAGGTGAGGGAATTGGGTGATGGAGGCATCAATGCCCTGGCCACTGAGGGGAACCTCAAGGTGGCCTACCACCAATGTAGCTTCTTTGTTGCCGGTATTTTGCGGGGCAAAAGTGATGTTAATACCTGCTGAATCAAAGGGGCCCAGGTGAAGGGTGTCGGTGATATTGTTGAGCAGAAAACTGGCGTTGTTTGCACCGGTAAGGGTAATGAGCTGGGGGAAAATAGTCAGTGTGTCGGTACCCTGGTTAGAAACTTCAAATTCTTTAGGGTGGGAATGAACTCCTGTTTGCAGCTGTCCAAAGTTATGGCTCTGGGGAGTGACCCGCAGTTCGGGTGCGTCAGGTATCTGGTCAATGATGATGTTATCGAGGAAAACTGTATTATGGGATCCTCCCGGTATTGCCTTGAAAGCAAGCTTTTGGTTGTCTCCCGCGTATTGATCCATTTCAATGTGGTAAGGTTCATAATCGGCGGTAAGGGGGAGGGTGTGGTATAGCGTAAAGTTTTCACTTATCGTATCCCAGGTTCCCAATTGGATGGCTGTTGCAGTTGCCGATGATCCTCTGGCATGAAATCTCACCCTGAGTGTATTAACAGCTTCCTCTATATGCGGCGTGATGAGGATTAGCTGTGCATTGGCATCTCCAATAGGTCTGAATCGCAGGTGGCTGGGAGGAGAATAAGGGTTTTGTAGTTGTGTGGTCTCAATAACCGAACTGCTGGTAGATTCAATATGGGTAGTCCATCCCTGGGGCAGGGCAGGGGTGATTACATTGCTGAAGTCTTCGTAATGTGGAAGTATTAGTGTGCTTTCTTCACGGTCATGATCATTTGCCATTATACTTACTGCTGAAAACAGCAATGCAAATGTAAGGCACAATGTCAGTTTGTTAAAGCTGATGGTATTTTGAGTTTTCATAGTAGCGGGTGTTTTTGATGTTTAGGGGTTTTGTAAGTTGGAAAAAGCTGCTTATTTCAAGTTTCATACCAACTAGATGAGGTGTATAGGCTGGTCCTGTCAGTGTTTAATGCATCTGATGCTCATTCCTGCAGTTAAAGGACCCGCACTGCGCCAAAGAGCAGGGTTATCATGGGTCATGGACCTGTACCAGGCATTGGCTCCTCCCTGGGTTGCAACCCACCAGAAGCCGGTTTTTCCTATGGCATGAAACAGGCCGTTGCTGCCTCTCCATCCGCCGGGCAAGGCAGAAAACCCTGTATCGTTGGTAGCACCCTGGTTGGGGCTGTCCCATCTGGGGTGTTCATGGTCTGGTTCCATTCGTGTGCTCTTAAGCAAGCCCCCTGCAATGGCGCTTTCGGGCCAGTTGGTAGGGTTTGCGTCAGGATCGAGGTAACTGGCCAGAATTACCCAGTCGGTCTCCTTGGCAGGAGTCCATCCCTGGGGGCATAAGCCAGACTCATGTATTACAGCATACCAGTTGTAAAGGGCACCGTAAGCTTCTCCCCAGGCATCATAATCATTGTTGTACCATGCAAAACCCGGGGTTTCACTTTTTGTCCATTCCTCACGTCCTGACAGATTGGGAATAGGCTCACCGTTGCGAAAATGGGTGACACGAAGGTTTTCTTTCATCCAGAGCTGGTTGCCGATGCGAACTGTCTGGTATACATTGCCGTCAATATCTTCCACGGGTGGCGGTCCGATATCCAGACTGTCTTCCAGGACTTGAATTCTCTCCATGAGCTGGTTTATAAGAATATCCACGTAAGATTTGTTGGCGGCGTCCTGCGCGTGCATTGGGTCGGCCAGATTGGTGATGTTTTCATTTTGCATGTTTCGGGTGGCATAGATGCTCAAATCGGGCGTTTCAATAAGATCATCGTAATGGCCGCTGAAAGCATCATCGGCGGTGGCTGCTCTTTTAGAGAAAAGAGCGTAGGGGACGCTCAGCAGCTGGGTGGTATGGGAAAGTGCGTAGTCTGTTCCGCCATCAGGGTCAATCTGGATTTGAAGAAAAAAAGGTCCGGATGCCCAGTCAATGTTGTCCAGGCTTCCTGTCACAACTTGCCCCTGACCTATTACAAGGTTGATGAGGCCATAGGAGTTGCTTGCCTTCAGGTGTTCTTCGACGTAAACTTGTTCTCCATCCACTTCGTGCATAAGAATACTTATGCGCATTCCTATGGTGTGGTCAGTAAGAAGCTGGCCCTGGTTGTCGCGGGCAATGGCCTGATAACTGAATCCGTCTTGTGTTTGTGATATTGCAATCTGGCTGGCAGCAAGAAAAAAAAAAAAA
>SLPR01000320.1 GCA_007131895.1 Bacteroidales bacterium
ACAATCTGCTCACCTACCAGCGAGAGGTCCACCTGGCTGCCTAAATGAATAAAGAAAAACAGCAACAGAAAGTCACGAAGAGAAACCAGTCTGCCGGAAATTACTTCGCGGTAAGTGGTTGAGGCAAGTGATATTCCCCCCAGAAATGCTCCCACCTCTTTGCTGAATCCCAGATAATCGCTGAATGCAGCCAAAGCAATGGCCCAGGCCAGGGAAAATAAAACAAGTAATTCCTGCGTGCGGGCCATCATACTTGTAAGCCACGGCATTACATATCTTATAAGCAATACCACACCAATTATCATGGCAAAACCTTTCACAATCACCCAGATAATTTCCTCAAAAACCGAATAATCGCTTTGGGTACCCATGGCTGAAAGCACGATCATGGCAAGAATTACCACAATATCCTGTACTATAAGAAATCCTATGGAAATCTGTCCATGCAACGACTGGATTTCTTTTTTATCTGAAAGAAGTTTTACGATGATAATGGTACTGGAGAAGGTAAGTGCTACGGCTATATAAATGCTGGTCACGGGTTCAAAGCCCAGGGCTATGCATATTAAATACCCGAAAACTGAAGTGAAGACAACCTGTCCCAAACCAGTAGCAAGAGCTACTTTCCCGCTGGTACGAATAAGGCTAACATCCAGCTTAAGACCTACCACAAAAAGCAGAACGGCAATACCCATTTCAGACAATAGGTGAATTTTCTCTACCGATTGAAGGAGATTTAAACCGAAAGGCCCTACCACCAAACCTACAATAATAAATGAAACGATAAGGGGTTGTTTCAGCAAACGCCCAACAAAACCCAATCCAACTGCAACACCTAATATGGCTGCAAATTCTAAAAAGCTATCCGATAAAGGTTCCAAAACTCATCTGTATTACGATTAGTACTTTTGTTCCTTAAAAATACTTATAAATCCATTACCTGCCATTCAAGGGTATTGATATCCTCAAGAATCCCTGTTGTGTTCCCATCAATTTGTTGTGTATTATTTGTTTTGAAAAGCACTGCGGGCTTTATCCAGAAATTCATCGCAAATTTTGGCATTGGTAGCGATGAGCTCACCGCCAAAGATGTAGTTTTCTCCACCTCCAAAGTCGGTAACGCGACCTCCGGCCTCTTGCACGATAAAAGCACCTGCCGCCACATCCCAGGAGTTGAGACTATATTCAAAAAATGCATCGAACCTGCCACAGGCAACATACGCTAAATCTACCGCTGCACTCCCCAGCCGCCTGATGCCATGTGTGTTATGTAAACACCAGGTAAATAATTCAAGGTATTTTTCAAGCCGAGAATAGTCGTGATAGGGAAACCCCGTAGCCAGAAGGCTTTGCTGCAATTCTGATGTCTCTGATACTTTAATGGGGTGTTCGTTAAGAAAAGCACCACCCCCATCCCAGGCATAAAAACACTCATCCAAATTGATTTCATAAACAACTCCCAGCACCACCCTCTCGTTTTGCATCAAAGCAATACTGACGCTGAAGCAAGGCAATCCGTGAATAAAGTTGGTGGTACCATCCAGGGGATCTATCACCCACATGAATTCTTTCCGGCTGGTTTCTATGGTCTTTTCTTCAGTGATAAATCCGGCATCGGGCAGCACTCTTTGAAGGCCTTCCACAATCTGTTTTTCGGCAGTTTTGTCCACATAGGTTACATAATCGTGGGTCCCTTTGCTTTCGATATGATGGTTTTTTACTTTGTCTAATTCCTGCCGGATAAAATCTCCGGCAGCCTTGCTGATTTGTATTACTTCCCGGGTTATATTTTGTAAATCTGGTGTCATTATAAATCAATTTGTGAGGTATTTTTTTGAACTTCAACCTGCTGTGATAGTGAATTTGTCATGCATAAAAACATACCGTGTTTTCAAACAAATGAAGGCAGGTTAGGCAATTATCCAACTTTATAAACTCCATCTTCGTCCAAAAGGTTCAGTACTACTTTTTCAATAGTATTAGCCTTTTCCTTATCAAAAGGAGTCTTCACCTTTATATAGTTCGCTGTAAATCCATGCATAAATCCTTTCACATTATCCTTTTCCCAAAGCACCTCTGATTCAATCCCCTGGTTGTGATGGTAAAAGAGATCCTTTTTGTGAGCAGATAGTTGCTGCATTTTCTTGCTGCGCAGGTTGCGTTCTTTCACCGGAACCTGGGTGTCGTATTTCACCGCCCGGGTATTATCCCTTTCACTATAGGTAAACACGTGCACATAAGAAATATCAGTTTTTCTCACAAAATCATAGGATTGCTGAAACAATTCATCTGTTTCGGCAGGAAACCCCACGATAAGGTCGGCAGCAATACAGGCGTGCGGCATGCGTTTTCTAATCAGTTCAACCCTTGATGCAAACCGGGCGGTATCGTACCTGCGCCCCATGGCTTTGAGCACTTCATCAGAACCAGCCTGCAAGGGGATATGAAAATGGGGCATCAGTATATCGCTGGTGGCCACCAGCCCGATAATCTCATCGCTCAGCAAATCGGGCTCAATGGATGAAATCCTGATGCGCTCAAGCCCTTTCACCTGGATAAGTTCCTGCAGAAAACCATAAAAATTCTCCCCATGGTCCTTGCCAAAATCGCCGATATTAACACCGGAGAGAACCACCTCTTTGATGTTGGTTTGAGCAATCTCGGTAGCGGTTTCAATGGTAGATGCGATATTGTTGCTGCGGCTTCTGCCCCGCGCCAGCGGAATGGTGCAATAAGCACAAAAATAATCACAACCATCCTGGATTTTGAAAAATGAGCGGGTGCGATCATCCATGGAGAAACCGGGAACAAACTTCTCAGGTTCTTCCACCGCAATGTCCTGCGTTTGGGTTTCTCCTTTGTCCCGGAGTTGCTTTATGTGCTCGAACAAGTTAAACTTGTCGGCATTACCCAGTACAATATCCACACCGGGTATGGCGCGTATCTCTTCCGGATTGATTTGTGAAAAACAACCGATGATTGCCACATGGGCTTCCGGGTTTTTCTTCAGCGCTTTTTTAATCAGCTCTTTACAACGCTTTTCAGCATTTCGGGTTACAGAACATGAATTGATTACATATATATCGGCCGGGTTGCTAAAC
>SLPR01000141.1 GCA_007131895.1 Bacteroidales bacterium
ACCCAACCCAACAATAAGAACAATACCAAAGATTAATTTTACAAACAGCAAACCCTGCAATCATAAACCAACCCTGACAATGTCAAAAAAGCATTTTTTAATCGTCGTTTTATCCCTTTTCCTGTCATTTCCCACAGCCACCAAAGCCCAGACGGTACTGACCGGAAGCCAGATAAACATAGACTATAACAATCCCCGCGAATACACCATCGGAGGCATCACCGTTTCCGGTGCTAGCTATATGGATCATAACGTGATTATTATGGTAAGCCAGCTCAACGTGGGAGATAAAATCATTGTGCCCGGAGAAGATATTTCCCGCGCCATCGAAAACATATGGAAACAAGGCATGTTTACCGATGTCTCCATTGGCGTAACATCCATACAGGACAATCAGATTTTTCTTGATATCGCCATCAAGGAACGCCCAAGGCTCTCAAGGTTTGAATTTACCGGAGCCCGCAGATCGGATGTAACCAAACTTACAGAGTCTCTTAATCTTATCAGGGGCGATGTAGTTACTGAAAATATGCTTTTCCGTGCATCCAACATCATCAAGGAATATTATATTGAAAAAGGATACCTCAAGCCTGAGGTAAACATTACCCAGATGCCGGATACCCTCAGAAGCAATAGCCTTGTGCTTGAGTTTGATGTAGACCGGGGTGAAAGAACCCGTATCCGGGAGGTTATCATACACGGAAATGAGGTACTCACCGACAGACAAATCAAGAGGTTGATGAAAAACACCCGGGAAAGAAGCCTGCGGTTTGTTTTTAATTCATCCAAGCTCATCAGGGAAGACTTCAAGGAAGATCAGCAAAGTATCATTGACCGCTACAACGAGCTGGGAAAAAGAGATGCTGTCATTTTGGGTGATACAATGTATTTTGTGGAAGAAAACCGCATCCAGATTGAACTCTTTATTGATGAAGGGCCCACCTACTATTTTCGCAATATCAGCTGGGTAGGAAATACCGTGTACTCTGACGAAATCCTTTCTGAAGTTCTGGCTATTCGAAAAGGAGACATATACAATCAAAAGCTTCTTGACAGGAATCTATTCATGAACATGGAAGGTATTGATGTAAGCTCTCTATACCTGGACGACGGGTATTTGTTTTTCAACATCACCCCCATTGAAGTAAATGTGAGCAATGACTCCATCGACCTTGAACTGAGGATTTACGAAGGGCAGCAGGCAGAAATCAACCGTGTAAGCATCAGCGGCAATACAAAAACCAATGATCATGTGGTGTTGCGCGAAATCAGAACCCGCCCGGGAATGCTCTTTAGCCGCAGCGATATTATCAGAAGTCAGCGTGACATTATACAGCTGGGCTATTTCGACCAGGAAAAAATTGACGTTATTCCTACCCCCAACCCTACTGACGGAACTGTTGACCTCACTTATATTGTTGAAGAGACCTCCTCTGACCAGATTGAGCTTTCAGGAGGCTGGGGAGCCGGGCGAATTATCGGTACCCTGGGATTGTCTTTCAACAACTTCTCTACCCGCAACTTCTTTAAAAAAGATGCATGGCGTCCATTGCCCAGTGGCGACGGACAAAGATTGACACTCAGAGGACAAACCTATGGCAGAGGGTATGTTTCATACAGCATGTCGTTTATGGAGCCCTGGCTGGGAGGCAAAAAACCCAATGCATTGAGTGTATCGGTATTCCAGACCACCCAGAGAAACCAGTACCCAAGGGCAAGCGATCAACACGGGTATTACAGTATTATTGGTACCTCTGTAGGACTGGCCAGAAGACTGCAGGTACCCGATGACTTTTTCTACCTCAGGCAAACCCTCAGCTACCAGCGCTATGAAATCAAGAACCTGAGCACGGTAGCAGGATTAAGTTTTGTCATTGACGATGGAAACGCCAACAACTTCAGCTATGGTGTGGAATTTGGAAGAAATTCCATAGATGCTCCCCTTTTCCCCAGGCGGGGATCTGAAGTATCCATCGGCTTACAATTGACCCCTCCTTTTTCCATGTTCAGCGATACGGACTACTCACAGGCCACTGATGAAGAGAAATACAAATGGCTGGAGTACCATAAGTGGAAATTCAATACCAGCTGGTACACCAGTCTCTGGGGCAATCTTATCCTTAGCACCCGCACCCGAATGGGATTCCTGGGCTTTTACAACAAAGACATTGGCGTTTCTCCCTTCGAAAGGTTTTACCTGGGAGGCAGCGGCTTATCCGGATGGGAAATTGACGGACGTGAAATCATTTCCATGAGAGGATATGCCGACCACTCCCTTACCCCCTTGAACCAAAATAATCGCCCCATTGGTGGTAATGTGTACAATAAATTTACAGCAGAGCTGAGATACCCCATATCGTTGAATCCTATGGCTACCATTTACGCCCTGGTTTTTGCCGAAGCAGGCAATGCATGGGGTAGTTTCCAGGATTATAACCCTTACGATCTGAAACGCTCTGCCGGATTTGGTGTGCGGATATTCCTGCCCATGTTTGGCTTGCTGGGTCTCGACTGGGGGTACGGTTTTGATGAAATTCCCGGAAGACCAGGCGACAACAAAGGAAGATTCCACTTTAGTATCGGTCAGTCAATTGACTAACCTGCCTTTATTAAAAAACATATTGCAGGGAAGGCACGAAAATTGCATAACAATCAGCTGATTTAAAAATATAAACAACAGGAGGATATTATGAAAAAATTAGCATTCGTTTCTATCATTACCTTTCTAAGTGTATTCTCGGTGCTCGGCCAACGTTTTGCCTATGTGGATACAGAATATATTCTTGAAAATATTCCCGAATACCAGGCTGCTCAAATGGAACTGAATCAGCTCTCTCAGCGGTGGCAAAGTGAGATTGAAGCAAAATTTGCCGAGATTGATCGCATGTACCGCGACTACCAGGCAGAATCTGTTTTGCTGCCCGAAGAGATGCGCCGCCAGCGTGAGGAACAGATTATAGAAAAGGAGCGGGAAGCCAAGGAATTGCAAATGAGAAGATTTGGCCGTGAAGGAGATCTTTTCAAGCAACGGGAACAACTTGTTAAACCCCTTCAGGATCAAATATACAATGCCATTGAGGAAATTGCCACACGTGGAAATTATGCCATTATATTTGACAAAGCCGGTGGTGGCAACATGATTTATTCTGATGTGCGCCATGATCTGAGTGATGAGGTACTGCAAAAAATGGGCTACCGGAGATAACAACACGTTGGTTTACATACACTCCCCAAAAGAATTCAATAAAAAAGGCTCTGGAAACCCGGAGCCTTTTTTATTGATATTTGTTACAGGGACTATTTTCCCAGTAACCTTTTGATCTCATTCAATTTCATGAGCGCTTCCACCGGGGTAAGAGTATTGATATCGGTTCTTAGAATATCCTCTTTTATCTGCAGCAAAAGCGGATCGTCGAGCTGAATAAAACTCAGCTGAAACTGGTCATCTGTTTTGGATCCTTTTTTCTTTCCTTTGGCGGGTTTGCCGGTCAGCTCTTCATGGCTGTGACTCTTCTCCAATTGAGAAAGAATATCATTGGCACGGCTGATCACGGATTTGGGCATACCGGCCATGCGGGCCACGTGTATCCCAAAACTGTGCTCGCTCCCCCCTTGCACCAGCTTTCGCAGAAAAATAACCGTATTATGGGTTTCTTTCACCGAAACATTGTAATTCTTAATCCGTGAAAATGAACCCGACATCTCGTTAAGTTCGTGGTAGTGCGTGGCAAACAGCGTTTTGGCTCTGAACAAGGGATGCTCATGCAGAAACTCTGCTATGGCCCAGGCAATGCTGATGCCGTCGTAGGTGCTGGTACCGCGCCCTATCTCATCCAGCAATATCAGACTCCGGTTGCTTATGTTGTTGAGGATGCTTGCAGTTTCATTCATCTCCACCATAAAAGTAGATTCGCCCAGCGAAATATTGTCTGACGCTCCTACCCTGGTAAAAATCTTATCTACCCATCCGATTTTTGCCTTCGATGCCGGAACAAAACTTCCCATCTGTGCCATCAAAACAATCAGTGCTGTTTGCCTGAGCAATGCCGATTTACCCGACATGTTGGGACCTGTTATCATAATCATCTGCTGATTTTCATTGTCCAGCAAAATATCGTTGGCCACATACTCTTCTCCCGGAGGCAATTGTTGCTCTATCACCGGATGACGCCCATCACTGAGTTCGATGGTGAATGAATCGTTGATTTCGGGCTTAACGTAGTTATATTGCTTTGCTACAGTAGCAAAACAAAGCAGACAATCAAGCTTTGCAATGATATTGGCATTGGTCTGCACGGGTTCGATATATTCCGAAATGGCCGCAACCAACTCCAGGTAAATCCGCTCTTCTTCCTTTAGGATTTTTTCCTCTGCTCCCAGGATTTTCTCCTCATACTCTTTCAGTTCGGGAGTAATATACCGCTCGCAGTTTACCAGGGTCTGCTTTCGTATCCAGTCTTCAGGCACCTTGTTTTTATGGGTATTGGTAACTTCAAGATAGTAGCCAAAAACATTGTTATATGAAATTTTTATGCTGGGGATACCTGTTCGTTCAATCTCCCGCTGCCGCATCTGTGCCAGGTAATCTTTCCCTGAATTGGAGATGGCTCTCAAATCGTCCAGTTCCTGGCTGATACCCTGGGCGATCACATTTCCCTTGGAGATAAGTGATGAAGGCTCCGCAATGATCTCCCTTGCAATTCTATCGCGTATCTGTGTGCAAAGATTAAGCTGGTCGCCAACGGTTTTGATAGGTTCGCAGGATGAGGCCAGGCAAACTTCCCGGATGGGCTCAATGGCCTGCAGGGCTTTTTGCACCTGCAATACCTCCCTGGGATTGATTTTCCCCACTGCAACCCTGGATATGAGTCGTTCAAGGTCTCCAATCTGCCGTACATGTTTTTCTATCTGCTCAGAAACTTCGGGGTTGTCAAAGAGAAACTCCACTACATTATGCCGTTCCTGTATCATTGCCCTGTCCTTAAGAGGAAGTATCACCCATCGTTTGAGCATCCGGCTTCCCATGGGCGAGAGGGTATGGTCAAGCACCTGGATAAGGCTCGTGGCATTATCATTCATAGAACTCAACAGCTCAAGATTGCGGATGGTAAACTTATCCAGCCAAACATAGCGGCTTTCATCAATACGCGAGATTTTGTTGATGTGCTTTATTTTGTCATGCCGGGTTTCGGACAGGTAGTGCATGGCAGCCCCGGCGGCGATGATTCCGTTTTCAATCTCCTCGATACCAAAACCTTTGTAGGAAAGGGTGCCAAAGTGCTTGAGCAACCTGTCGTCGGCAAAATCGCGGGTAAACACCCAGTCTTCGAGGCTGGAAGTATAATACTTACCGGGGAATGTTTCGTGCAATTCGCGCAGTCGGTTTTTCTGCACCACCACTTCACTGGGCCTGAAACTTTGAATGAGTTTATCTATATATTCTTTGCTGCCCTGATCTACGTAAAACTCTCCGGTAGAAACATCCAGAAAGGCAATACCACAATTGTTTCCCTGCATATGGATGCCGGCCAGGAAGTTGTTCTCCTTATGATCAAGCACCTTATCGCTGAAAGCTACTCCGGGGGTAATCAGCTCGGTCACTCCCCTTTTCACTATGGTTTTGGTCAGTTTGGGGTCTTCCAGCTGATCGCAAATGGCAACTTTTTGACCGGCCCTCACCAGTTTGGGAAGATAGGTATCCAGTGCATGATGTGGGAAACCGGCCAGTTCAACATATGACGCAGCACCATTGGCCCGGCGGGTAAGCACAATACCAAGAATTTGCGAAGTCTTTATGGCATCTTCTCCGAAGGTTTCGTAAAAGTCGCCTACCCGAAACAAAAGCAGGGCTTCAGGATATTTTCCTTTGATGGAGTAGTACTGCTTCATCAAGGGCGTTTCGACAGCTTTAGAGGTTGTTTTAGTCAATTTTTCAGGTTTTTTTTATTGGCAAACCTACTCATTTTTTTTCTTTTTATGAATAGGTTTTTGGCCCTCCGGTTCATTTTGCTTATCTTTGTAGTTCATTAAATTTACAATCAAAACCCATATTTATGTTTACCAAAAAAGCTTTTTTTAAAAAATTCTTTATTCTTTCTGTATTTATTTTTGCAGCCTCAGGTATTATGGCGCAAATGGCGCCACCAACCCAGGAGTTACCATCAGACTATTCGGATAAAGAACTTGAGAAATTTGCCAATGCAGTTACCCAGGTGATGACCATACAAGAAGAAGGTCAGATGCACATGATGTCTGTAATAGAAGAAAACGACATCACAGTGGATCGTTTTAACGAAATGCTCATGCAAGGCCAGCAGCAATGGCCCGAAAACATTGATGCTACAGAGGAAGAAATGCTTGCATTCAACAACTCTATGAATGAGGTTCAGATTCTTCAAATGCAGATGCAGGAGCAAATGATGGAAGCCATAACGGAAGAAGGATTAAATGTTGAACAATATCAGAACATCATGCAATCCTATGAAGTTAATCCTGAGATAAAAGAAAGAGTTGACAGTTATTTTGACGATGTCCAATAATTAATATTAACATTACGGTTCACTACTATGAGCGAAAAAGGTTTAACCATGCCCGGGCGAAAGGGTAATGAATCTAATGAAAAACGAAGCAATGCAGGCAATGAAAGCTCTGCATTGCTTCGTTTTATTAAAAAGAACCCAGTGTTCTTTACCATTGTTGTCAGCCTTATCATTATGGCTGCAGGCTACTTCTGGATGAATTATCATTCCGACAGGCAATTCAAACGGTTAGAAAAAGAAGCTGCCTCAAGGGTGGAGCAAAACAACCACGACATGCTCAGGCTCTTTACCCGCCCTATGGTGTGGAGTATTCGCTCGGAAATGCTCCGGGGCAACAAAGAACAGGTCGATATGCTGATTTCTGATATCGTAAGAGAGGATAACTTTCAGAACATTTTTGTGGTCAATGCTGAAGGAGAAATCCTCAGTTCGACCAACAAGAGGCAGGAAGGTCAAAAAGCGACAGACTATGTGGAAGCCGAAATGCTTACCATGAATGCCACTACCATAGTGCAGAGCGAAGACAATATCCTTACCCTGTTTTCACCTATCCTGGGCTTCGACCGCAGAATCGGCACCCTTGTAATAGAATACATACCCCTGAAATTCGAGCTTGCAACCCCGTAAGCGAGTTTTTTCCTGTCCGGATACAATCCCATGTCGCTGATAAAAAACCCTGATAACCTTCAGCTTATCCTGAAAAGCCTTCCCGATAAGCCGGGTGTTTATCAGTTTTATGATGAACAGGAAAACATTATCTATGTGGGGAAAGCCATCAGCCTGAGAAAAAGGGTATCCTCCTACTTCAACCGCGACAGTGCACAAAGTGGCAAAGTGATGGTTATGGTAAAACGCATCCACCAGATACGCCATATTGTTGTAGATACCGAAATGGATGCGTTGTTGCTGGAAAACAATCTCATCAAGAAATACCAGCCACGCTATAATGTGCTGCTCAAGGATGACAAAACCTTTCCATGGATCTGCATTAAGAATGAACCCTTTCCGCGAATCTTTTCCACCCGCAATGTTATCAAGGACGGTAGCCGTTATTTTGGGCCGTATGCCTCGGGAAAAATGATGCACACACTGCTGCAGCTGGTTCGGCAGCTGTTTCAGTACCGCACCTGCCGGCTCAACCTCACCGATGAAAATATCAATGCAGGAAAATTTAAAGTTTGCCTTGAATATCACCTTGGCAACTGCCTTGGCCCGTGCGAAGGGAAACAAACCCGCGAGGATTACCAGCAAACAATAGATCAGATAACAGAAATTCTGAAAGGGAACCTCAACACAGTGATGCAACAGCTGAAAAAGCTCATGCAACAATACGCTGCAGAGTTTGCCTTCGAAAAAGCGCAGATTGTAAAAGAAAAATATGACCTGCTGGAGAAATACCAGGCCAAATCCACAATAGTAAATCCCGCCCTCAACAATGTGGATATTTTTTCCATAGTATCTGACGAAGAAACCGGTTATGTCAACTTTTTGAAAGTTGTGAGCGGTGCCATTGTCCAGTCACACACGGTGGAAATAAAAAAACGACTGGAAGAACAAGACTACACCTTGCTGGAAGTTGCCATTACCAACATCCGTGAACAGTTTGAGAGCAACGCACCTGAAATCATTGTTCCCATCAAACCCGCTACCATCCTTCCCGACCTGAAATATACCATTCCCCGGCGGGGCGACAAGAAGAAATTGCTGGAGCTCTCTGAGCGCAATGCAAAATATTACCGGCTGGAAAAACTCAAACAAAAGGAACTGGTGGATCCGCGTCGTCATACCTTGCGCATCCTTGAGAAAATGCAGAAAGACCTGGGACTATCGCAACTGCCGGAGCATATAGAGTGTTTCGACAACAGCAATACACAAGGCAGCTATCCGGTGGCTGCCATGGTGGTATTCAGAGATGCACGCCCCTTCAAAAAAGAATACCGGCACTACAACATCAAAACCGTGGAAGGCCCCGACGATTTTGCTTCTATGGAAGAAGTGGTGTACCGCAGATACAAGAGGCTGATGGATGAAGAACTGCCCCTGCCCCAGCTTGTCGTGGTAGATGGTGGGAAAGGACAGCTCAGCTCGGCAGTAAATGCACTTGAAAAACTACAACTGCGTGACAAGCTGCCCATCATTGGCATTGCCAAACGCCTGGAAGAGATTTATTTTCCCGGCGACAGCATACCCATCTATATAGACAAGAAATCGGAAACCCTCAAAATCATCCAGCATCTTCGCGATGAAGCCCACCGTTTTGGCATTACCCATCACCGGCAGAAAAGACAAAAGGGAAGCCTTAAATCAGAACTCTCCGACATCAAAGGCATAGGCGAAAAAACCGCTACTGCCCTGTTGAAAAAATTCAAGTCGGTACAGGGCATCAAAGAGGCTACCCAGGAAGAGCTGGCCGCTGAAATTGGTACCGCAAGGGCCGGAATCCTCAAAGCGTATTTTGGGTGAAGCAGGATCAGCTATTCCAGCAGCAAGGCATTAAACAGGAGTTTGTAAGTGATGGCTGTTGATGCCCTGAACTGTGGGTTAAAGGAAGAAAGGATAATTTGCCCCTCCCCTTTTTTCAGCCAAACCAGCGCTGCCTGCTTTTTCAACAAATCTTCCTTTTCAGCATAGCCACTCATCAAAATATTGTCTTCAGCAAATGAGGCAATCACCCTGCGGTCCATATCAAAATAAGGAATAGACGTTCTGAATACAGGTGCACCCCGGTGAAAAACACCCAACTCACGGGGCATCCCCAGGGTGAGCGGATGATCCTTGCGCAGATTTACCCTGAGCAACGAGCCCGGCACATACAACCCTTTGGAGGCAAGTTCGCTGCCTATATTGCTTACCGGAAGCATAAATTCCTCCTTCTTGTCGTCTTCCCCTATCGATATAGAGCCCATGAACAACTCAACAGAAGGACCCCAGGCCATCACCTTACCCCCGTTGTTGACAAACTGCATCAGGTTGTCAAAACCTTTTTTCTCCATCCCACGGGAATATTCTGCAGGATATCGCGAAGGAACAGGCTTGCCATCTGATTCGAAATGCCCTTTCATAAAAACAGATTTGGCCCTGTCGGTAAATACCAGCACATCAAAATCGCGTTGCAATCTTGCACTTTGCAAATCATAGGGACGCAGCACTTTGTAGGGTATGTGGTATTGATCAAAGATATAACGAATCCAGCCTCCGTCCATATCATGAAACCAGGTCTCTACAATGGCCACCCGGGGAGTTGTAAGCATCCGGGTTTCCACCGCTGGTTTTTGGTGTAACCAGAGCGGACTGACCATCAACTCAGCAGATATATTTTCAACCCTGTTGTTTACCGGAATCAAGAAACTTCCCGCCGGATAGCTCTTTCCTTCATAGGAAAAAGATTCGGTGGTTCGCTCTGCCTTTATCCCTTTCTCCAGTGCCATAAAAGCTGCCTTGTAACTTTCATTGGATGCCGCAGAGAACAATGCCCATGAAGCATCATCTTCCCTTTCATGCCTCATGGCAAAAGGGTACACGATGGGCTCAAGGTGATTTTCCATTCCGGCCACGGGTGTAGTGATTTCAACGGCCTCTACACCGCGATGCAGCGGTAATGACCATGAGGTGATGTCGTAAGGCCTGATAAGCTCTCCACCAGGGGTGTAATGCCGTGCAGGAAACTTTTGCGACTCAAGCACCTCTTTGATGAAAGCACGGTAAGGCTGTGCAAGCGGAATCACCACATCTCCTGCACGGAAAAGGCGGTTGTTCCATTCAATATCCGAGTTGAGGCGCCAGGAGTTTACCCCATGCTTTTCCAGCAGGTTGACAATGTTCACCAACTCGCTCACATCATGCTGCTTTTGTGGCAATATAAAATAGAAGGGTGCTTCCTGCCTTCCCCGTTCTATTTCACGCCGGCTGATATCGTTTCTGAACTGCAGAATCTCTTTTTTATGAATGGAGGAAGTGTGCAGGTAAGACAGGGTGTTCTCCATCTCATAATTCAAAATATCCGAAAGCCTCCACCAGCCTCCCTCCCACGGTTTGGGCATATTGATACTGATGGCATATTCGCCCATTCCCTTACCAATGGTGCGCAGTTCATTGGGCTCCACATAGATGGGCGAGGCAATATTAACGCTGGCAGCTTCCGACAGCATACCGATAACCCCCTTCCAGATGGAAGTAGTGGTAGCACCCGGCCAGTAATCATCGAAAAGGTAATTGACCGACACACTCGACAAGCCGGCATCGGTCATTTCGGTGAGCGTCCTTGAACCGTAAACCCGCATCCAGTTCCAGATTCCGGCATCTACATTCTCGGCAATGGGATCGTGTGGGGGTGAGATGTAAAACCGCGGGCCGTAGGAACCCATCTGGTGCCGCTCAACCATGGCCTGGGGGTACCATTCTGTGGAATACACTCCCGCCACCATCTGGTTTTCACTTTGGGTAAGGGTGATAAAATCGCGGTTGATATTATGCCCCACATACTTGTGGTACACGCCGGGCATATTGCTGGTTTCCATTTTCGTGCCCTTGTGTTTTTTGTAATGCTCCACAATCATGTTCATCCCGTCAGGATTGTGGGGTATAAACATGGCCACGCTATTCTCAAGGATTTTCTCCCTGCGGGGGTCTTCTCCGGCAATCAACTCGTAAACCACCAGTGGCAAAGCCTGCACCGGCCCCACTTCATTGGCATGCATGCTCAGGGCAGAAAGGAAGAACACTTTCCCCTCTTCCAGCAATGCTTTGCGGTCGGTTCCCACCGGAATCTCATCCAGGGCAAGCTGACGATTGATTTCCTGCAAGCGGTCCAGATTGGCAATATTCTCTTCCGAGGATACAAATACGATGTACATGGGCCGGCCCATTTCCGTTTGCCCCGTTTGCTCCACGTGCACCATGGGAGAAGCATCGGCAAGCATCTGCATATATTTCATCAAATCTTCATAGAGAAACATCTGCCGGTCATCGCCGGGCGTAAAGCCGAAATGTTCTTTGGGGGTAATCAGTTGTGCCTTCAATCCGGGCACCAAAAACAACAGGATCGCAATGAGAGCAATCCCTCTTCTGAAAAAGGTATAATTTGTCATGGGTTTTTTGGTTTGAATTTTTTATCGCCGCTAAAAGTAAGAAAAAATCAGGAACAATCGTTTTTGGAGGGGGTTTAAAAACCGTTAGGGAGAAAAAATACTGGAATCGGGCAAGTATTGGGGATGCTTCGCCAGGCAATACTTGACAATGTTTTTGGTGCTACGGGGGTAAGAGGGGGGTTGTTGAATCAATAACCATAAATGAAAAAAGAGCTACAAAAATTAATTTGCAACTCTAATTTTCAGGTCGGGGTGGCAGGATTCGAACCTGCGACCTCCTGCTCCCAAAGCAGGCGCGCTAACCGGGCTACGCTACACCCCGAAAAAT